>NZ_JAYMEU010000012.1:0-138329 GCF_037029575.1 Alteromonas sp. CH_MED4-4
CCTGTTCGAGTGAGGTGCGCATTATACGCTGGAAGTTTTCGTTGTCAACACTTTTTGAAAATTTATTTTCTGAAGCGTTTCTTCTAAACTCCCGTCTTTACTGGCCTATAAAGGTAGTAGAGACTTACTTCAGGAGGCTTGCTGTTTTGCTTTTCCCCCGAAGCGGATGCGCATTTTAGGGAAATGAGCGCTCACGTCAACACTTATTTTGAAAAAGTTGAAAAAACTGAACTAACCGTCTATTTTTCGCTCAAATGTGATAATTAGTAGACAATATGGACTAATTACTAATAGGATAGGAATTCAGATCCTATAAAGTAGTAGTTCTTAAAGTAGTATTTGATCCTGCCGTTATTATATTAATGCTTAATATTAGCGATAGATATTAAGGCTTGCGTAAAGGAATACGTATAAGAATGTATATAAGCGTAAATGACCTATGCTTTGTGTTCTTTATAAATGTATTAATACTGGTGGTGTCAGAAATTGACTACGCAATAATTATAAAGGTGGGTTTATGTTACGAACTCTTACACTGCTGTCTGCGGCAATACTAGCAACTCATGTTAGTCATACAGCAATGGCACAAGAATTATCCTCAAATGATGTTGCTCAGCCACCTGCGTCAGCGAATGTAGAAAGTGCTGACGAGTCAAATCATTTTCAAACCGCCTTCTTAAGACGTCAAGTAAACCAAACTATGTCGGTTGGCCGAGCAATCAGTTCAATCGCTGGTCATTATCCGCAAGAGATTGTGTCTATTGTGGATATTGCTTTAGATACCTATCCAGACAAATACAGAGAGATCATTTTTGCTGCTATCTCTGCACAACCTGCGTCTACTGAAGAGATTGTACAGCTGGCTATTGAGAAAGAAGTAAGTAGCTGCCCTAACATTGTTCAGTTAGCGATAAAAGCAGAGCCGACTTATGTCGACTTTGTTGTGCAGGCTGCTGCGGTTTCAACACCTGAAGAGCTAGATGAGATTGTACGCGTTGCCGTGCTTACTCAACCTGACGCAGCAGACAGTATTGTTCAGACATTATCGCAAGAACATCCAAATAAGATTGTCGATATCATGACAAGCGCATTGAATGCTGTTCCTTTTGTTGGTGAGTATGTAGTGGATGCGCTTCTGGCCGTGTTTCCTAACGAAGCAGAAACGGTAGTTGAAACGGCGGTGAGAGAGTCTGCGCAGCAGCGTGAACAAGTAATGCGTATTTTAAATACTGCGCAACACGCGGGTGTATCTCAGGATAAGTTAAAAGAATACGCTATGTCTGCCGGACTAAGCGAAGACGACTTTAATAGTGCACTGGGCAATTAACCCCCTACTAATTGATTTTTAAAAAAACGGCGTATCGATTTACTCAATACGCCGTTTTTGTTTATAGCTGTACTAGTATTTTCAACCCTTACCTGCTTTTTAACAACAAGCAGCAAGCGATAGCAACCAAGCCTACCTCACAATTAAACTCGATGTTTTCAAAAAAGCTCAGTTGTTAAGGGAGTGCAACATAGCGGCTTCTTTATAAAGGGTTAGTTCTGCCTTTAGTAAGTCCACTTTCGCTTTTATCTCTTTTATTCGGGCCTTAATTTCATTTTGTGCGCGCGCATTTAACACGAACATATCACTGTCACCTGCATCGAAACGTGTTTTTTCTACTTTAGAAAGGGTTTTCGCTAGCGCCGCATTTTCACTTTGAAGAGCAACAATGTCTTTCGCCTGCCCCCAATAAACTAGCGCTTGTTCAAAACGCTGAGTTATCGCTTGCTCAGTAGAGGTTAGCTTGTGCTCTAGCTCTCTTTGCTTTGACTGTAATTGGGCTTGTTCAGCTTTCGCCTTCCTGTTTCCTAAAGGGTAGGAAAACGACAGACCTACTTTTGTTTCGGTACCGTCTAAATTTGACGGACCAGAACCGATATCTCTTGCAACCGATGCTTTTAAATCTAACTTCGGCAATAACGCGTTACTAGCCAGCGCAGCCTTGTTATTTACCACCTGCTGTTCTAATTTCATCACATCAAGTTCAGGGTGATTACGAAGGGCATTGCGAAGAGTCATAAGCTGACCGTTACCAACCCAGAAAGGCCAGTTGATATCTTTAGGCGGATTCGCTTCATCTACTATCAACATATCTCCCTTAGGTGAACGCCAATAAAAAGAAAGCATTTGAGCATGTGCGTCTCGCTTTTGCTTAAGCTCGGCAAGCAAAAGGCGCTGTTGCAAAATGTTGGCTTTAAATTCTGTCAGCACAATATTGGCTAAATCTCCTTTCTCTACGCGGGTCACCAACGCTCTTTCACGTTGTGTTGCGGTGTTAAGCAACTCTGTAACGGCATTGACCTGCAATGCGCTTTCGTACCACGCAACATATTCACTAACCCCTTTGTAAACAAAGTCATTAATTAAACTTGTCGCTAACGCTTGCCATTGTGAAGTCGCTAGCCCTGCATTGGCTAACTCCGTTCTACGCTTATCCAGTTCTCTGTTTTTAAGTAGGGAGATGGCAATGCCCACACTAGCCTCGCCGCCAGACAAGGTTTCGTAATCGGCTTCGTACACTGGAAAATCACCGTCTGATATACGATACTCGGTATAAACTGAGCCATTAAAGTCTTCGAACGGATTAGAAAAGCGCTGCGTTAAATTAGTACCATCGTAATATCCGCTAACGCGGCTACTGGTTTTCTGCTCTATAAACGGATCAAAACTGCTTCTTGCTATTTCTAACTCGGCTGCAGCTTGATAGTTTCCTTCATTTATCGCCCTAACGTAGGGATGATAGTTCACCATACTCTGGATAAGTGCATCGATTGATGGTGCTTGCCTAGTATTTTTGTTTTGCGCTGCTGCATCAGAAACATGAGTGCTAATAACCGCAACAGTTGCAAGCACTGCTAATGTAAACCTTCGAATTACCATATTGATGCCCCAGCCCCCTTGGCTCCACCGGTAGTAGGCTCTTGCGTTGGCAATGGCGGGAAGTTGTTCAACTGTCGCCACATCTCGTAACCTAGACGCACCTCTTCTAATAGCACCCAGGCTTTAACCCGGCTTCCCAAACGCGCAGAACTTTCAGCCGGCCAAGGAATATCAGACTCGTCAGGTCTAATCCACACGTTAAAATCGCCAGTAGCATTAGCAACAGGCTCTACATACACAACTTCACCACCAAAGGTCCCTATTGCACTACCCGGCCATCCACTAAACTGAAAAACAGGCCAGCCATCAAACTGCAAACGCGCCTTTGCACCAGGCTTAACCAGCGGTGCGTCTAACCCTCTCACGGTAACGCGAACGCTGCGTTTCGCATCTGCTGGAATAAACTGCCCAAGAATATCACCCGACTTTACGAACGTTGACACACCGCCTGATAGCAACCGAACAACCGTACCATCAACGGGTGCATATTTAGTTTGCGTCGATTGACGAGATAAAATCATGCTTACTTCATTAATTTCCGAAACGGAGGCGGCAGCTTTTGCTCGCAGTTCCTGCACTTTTATCTCGGCCTGTTCTACTTCTTTACGTGATACCAGCCCTTGCTCTTGCAGAGACTGTTGACGCGCCAGGTTGTTCTCAGCATTTCTTACTGCTGTTTCATTAGCTTGATTCTTTAAGTTCGCTGCTGAAAGCTGAGATCGCAGCTTCTCAAGTCGCTGCGCATCAATATCGATTAACGTAACGATTGGCTCGCCGGCCTTTATTTGTTGGCCTTCCCTTACGTGCCACTGCTTTACTTGTCCATCAACTAACGCATTTATCGGTTGGGTTCTGTCTTTAGGATCGAGCGAGTCGACCATACCGGTGCCATAAGCCGTTTGGATCCATGGTGTGAAATACAAAATTAGCCCAGCTGCCAACACCAAGAAGATGATAACTCCGGTAATTACACGATGAAGCTTTGGCACTTTCAATGAAGGCAATGAAGTGATGTTATCTAAAAAGCGACGTTCTGCGTGATTCACTTACTCACCCTCCTTATTGTTCTTTGAAGCCGTGCTGCTCTCATTTGCGTTAGCAGCACTAATCGGCGACTCACCATTTGAATACTCATTTAACATTGCGGTTGCGTTATCGTGCAGATGCAACACACCTTCGAAACAATCTGGCAGTGGCATATTGGTAAAATACATGACGGTAAAATCATATTTACTTAAGCGTCGTAGAAGTCGCGCCCTCAACTCTACCGGTATTGCGTCGAAGTGCTGATTCAAAATGAGCAGCTTAGGTTTACCAATAATTGCGGCGGCAAGTTTAAGCAACAAAAACTCCAATGGCTGCAGCGGTGCCCCTAATACGGATACTTTAGTCTGCAAACCCTCTGGTAAGCTATCTATCACTTTGGTCATTTCTACTTCCTCAAGCGCAGCGCGAATATCCGCGATGGTTGCCTGAGGATGTGCCAACTTTAAGTAGCGCTCTACAGAAACTTCGATAATTAAAGAACGATCTAGAATGGTGACGGCCTGCCGTAACTCATGGGTGTCGTAATCGTTTAGACTAAGCTCTCCTAACAAGATGTCGCCCGATTTAACGCGGTCATATTGCTTCAGCAATCCTAGCAGTTGCTTCTGCACCCAACTTTTATCAGTAGTAACAAAATACTTAGTGCCAGGTTCGAAGATAACATTGAGGTGGCACGCATCATTACCATGTTTAAGTTCAACATCGTTAAACACCAATTTAGAAGAAGCTGGTATATGTTCCGAGGTATTGAGCTCTTCCTGCGGCATGTCAAGAGCGCCACCCAGCTTCTCGGCAGCGCCATATAACTCATAGTAAAGTTTTAAATATTGGGTAAAGCGAGACAACCCAAAGAAAACAGCAGACATCACAAGCTCAGCAGCCACTAGCTGACCAATAGAAAGCTCGCCTTGTACAACCAGAACACCACCGATACCAAGTAGCGAAGCACTCGCCACGGCATACATCAATAGAAACATAACCACCTGCGAAAAGGTGTAGTGAAAGTGGCTTTTGTGCTTTTTCACATAGTTACTGATATAACCTTCGGTGCTGCGCCCTGCGTATTCAACATGATCAGCTGACTTAAAGAATTCGTGAGCAATTGCAATATCGTGTAGCCACTTTGCAGAATCGTATTTCGCGTTAGACAATTCAATAGCCGTGCGCTTAGCACCACGCCCCCAAATTTTCCAAACCGCATACATGGTAAGTAAAAGCACCACATTAAACGCGAAAAGCGCTGGGTGGTAGAATGATACTAGTGTGAAACCTACCAGCATCTGTAGTACAAGCGCGAAACCATCAATCATTAAAGACGGCATATTCTTTTGAAAAGTCATTATGTCGAAGTAGCGCTGTGTAATGCTAACGTTTTGTCGACCTTCAAAAAAACTGTGGGGCGCGAGAATAGTTTTTAACCCTAAGTCTGCGGTGAGTCGAGCGTACACTTTACGCTCGTAGAACTCCATCACTCGCATACGAAGCGCGCTAAATACGCCAGATATAAATAAAGTAAGAAATAGAATGACGGCCAATATGATAACTGCCCGAGTTGAACCGATATTGGCGATACTGTTAATCAGCGTTTGAACCGCTATAGGTACCGCAAGGGTCATTAAACTTATTGCTACGCCGTATGCGATAGCAACCCAAAAAAAGCCAGCCTCTGGTTTCAATAGCGAAAATAAGGTCTTTCGCGTTTTACGTAAATCAATTGGTTTAGCCATAGTTATGTCTTCAATATACCGCTAGCTTAAAAATCAGTGACGCGCCGTTTTTAATCGTACAAAAACAACGCTAGATAGTGTATTGCAATAGTTAGTTAGAATAAATCTGTTATATTCTTAATAGTTCATCGAAAAAAATGGGGTCAGAGTACATTTCTTGCCCCTAATACCTTAATAGTCGAGTAGCTTGTTAAAGTATGCATCACCTAAACTACCATCATTTATATTATTTCTATCTTGTTGCCCGTGAGGGTAGCATTGCGAAAGCCGCTAAATTACTCCACGTTACCCCGCAAACCGTAAGCGGGCAACTAAGCACCTTCGAAAATCAGCTAGGTTATTCTCTCTTTGATAGAATAAATAAGCGCCTATACCTGAACGCGCGAGGTAAAGTAAGTTATCAGTATGCCAGCGAAATATTTCATAAAGGCAATCAACTAGCTGAAATACTTAACAATAGCGATGAAGTGAATACGAAAGAATTTGTGATAGGTATTACTAATGGTATTCCAAAAGTGCTTTTTTACGACTTTGTGCATGCCACCATGCGTAGGTTTTCACAGGTTAAATACGTGATAAAAGAGGATAGCTTCGACGGTTTGTTGAAAGAGCTCGCCATTAACGCCATCGATTTCATTCTAGCAGACAGAGGCATAGCCCCTGGTACACAAATAAGCGCCAATAGTTTTTTCTTGGGCGAAAGTTCGTTGAGCTTCTTTGCTAGAGCACCGCTTACTGAAGAACAGACTTTTCCAGAGTGTTTAAATCAAATGCCGTTGCTAATTCAGGGTAATACTTCAGGAATACGGCAAGCACTTACAAGTTGGCTTGAGACAGAACAGCTGTACCCTAAAGTTGTAGCCGAATTTGACGATACTGCTTTGCTCAAACTTTTTGGCAGCGAAGACTTCGGTGTTTTCTGCGCACCATCGGCAATTTCAAAGCATGTAGAAGAGCAATATGGCGTGCACTGTATTGGTAACGCAAGCACATTAAATGAGAGATACTATGCCATTACTGGCAAAAGCCGTGCTGACTACACTATTAGTGAGGCAATCGTAGAAGCCGCTCGCGGAATTCTAACGTAGTGCACTTAATGGTGGGGTCAGAGTACATTTTCTGCCCCCACTTAATTTAAGCAGCAACACCACCGTCTATATCTTGAGCATAAAAATTCAGTGTTAGAATTTTTTCTAACACAAAACGTAGTGCGTCATTAATAGGAATAAGTCTTTCCCCCAATTCATAATCTATTTGAGCAAGTTTTTGTCTGCCTTCTGCGATCATTGGCGGCTTTGTCGATGTAACTCGAACCTCACTATTTGCGGCAATATCATCCACAAATCGCTTTTCAAAGATATCTAAATGCTGTGGCTGTATAGCAATCAGCGCGGCCGCATACTTCTCTGGTACAGCTTGCTTAATTGGTTTACACACCGAAAGTGTGGCTTCGCCAGATTTGGTTTTATAACCTGCTGCACCGAACATACGGCAAATGCCAGGTCGGTATTCGTAAATTCCGCAGTAGCCTTCTTTACCGTCCAAACTTAAGCGTTGATATTGTTTACAGGCGAAGCCGCTGTAGCTGTCTAGCTCGTCAAACGCCTGTTCAGCCCGTCCTGTATCAAACAGATGAAGTGCTAAAGGCAGCATCTCCAATGGCGACACTTCAATGTCGGGGTTATTGCAACATGCACCACATTTCTCAACACAGTTTAGTGACTGGCTAGATTGATATGCACTGAATTCTTGGGAAAGAGATTGGTAAACATCCATCACTTGGCTGGACAGCTCACGCAGCCTATTCATAACGACTCCGCTAGTAAAAGCAAACTAAAACAAATACATGTTCATGCTGGTGTAATGTAATAGGTAGCATGAACTCAACATTCTGATTATTGATTTTGGCAACCAAATTGACAGATCGTACTGGAGGAAGAAATGTACTCTGACCCCAATATTTTAAAGCATGCTTCTTCCCCGCCGGGTGTGCGTAAGCTTGAGGCTTAATGGCAGGGGTTGAATTGGTGCGGATTCTATTTTGGATTTTGGGATTTGGGAAGTTTTTTGTGAATGATCTTTAATGCTCAAGGGAACCGTAGCATTGACACGGTAGGTATTTGCTTTGGCTGCTTGTCAGATTTTGGAGCTACAAGCGTTAGATTTGAGCTGAGTAGAAGACGCGATTGCAACTGTTGATTTTTCAAACTATTATTATAGCTAAGTTTAGCTAAGTCCATAAGGAATTTTAAATGCAAGCCAATATGCATGAAGCAAAAAGTAAGTTATCCCAACTTGTCGAACGGGCAGAGGCCGGTGAAGAAGTAGTTATTGCCAAGTCGGGAAAACCAGCAGTGAAGCTAGTGCCGTATAAAACAGCAAAAAAACGAACTTTTGGGCAATTCAAAGGCCAAGTTCATGCTACTGAAGACTTCGACTCAAAAGAGGTTAACGAAGATATAGCAAATATGTTCGGTTTGTAATGAAAAGAATCTTACTAGATACCCACGTTTTAGTTTGGTGGATGAGTGGAGATGAGCAATTAGGTCATAACGCTCAAAAGCATATCTCTAATACTGAAAACGACATTTATATCAGCGCCGCGTCTGTTTGGGAAATGTCGATAAAGCAGCAATTGGGAAAACTTACGGCACCAGATGATATTGAGTCGGTTATCGAAGAGTTAGGTTTTAGTGCCTTACCTATCAATTTATTTCACGGCCAGCAAGCGGGGAGGTTGCCAATGCACCACCGCGATCCATTTGACAGAATGCTGATTGCTCAAGCTCAAGCTGAAGGATTGCAAATACTAACGAAAGACGAACACTTTCCCGCTTACGGGGTTAGATTGATTGACGCTTTAAAGTGATAGTTGTGTCGGTGTTTCCGGTAACTGAAAAGCGTTGGCGCTAGCTTTAATGCACTAGCGCCATTACTTCACTGAACTATCGAGCTATCAACTCCGAAGAAAACGACAGAGCAATGCCAGCTGGGCTTTCAGGCGCGCTTAAACTACCTACGTCTGTATTTTCCCAAAATTCAGGATATTGTTCTTCAAGGTTCAATTTAAAGGTGAAACTCAAACGAGGGAGTATGTTGAAAACAAAATCGTCAGAATCAGTATACTCATCATTATAAGCAACCTTATTAGCCTGCATTTCAAGTATTGTAACAACACCTTCTTGCTTTGAGCCCAGTAGTTTCCAAGTGTATTCTCTGTTGAAAGTAAACGCGTTATTTTCGCGTAACCCAATGATGTTGACCTCGTTGTCGTCTGCGGTCCATTGGAAGTTATAAAGTTCACGATCTCCTACAAAGTAAGACTCCTCACTAGGTGAATAGACTCTTCCTGCAGTACCGTCAGATTCAAAGTAATAAGCAAATAAGTCGTCAGGTAACGGTACACCATCTACGAAACGTGCTTCATTGTAAGAAGACATCCAAACATTAGGTAATGAGCTCTCAATGCTGAAGTCTTCTGCCAACTCATAGTCTATGGCGTGCATATCGCCAGTGTATTTAATCGCTACGCCATCATTGTCAAATTCATAAAGCGCCAGCACGAAATTATTCTGCGCTTTAAAGGGCGTAACTGTGAAAGACATATCTTCCAATTCAATGTCTATAACACCATCATTTAGCTGCCATGTTCCTTGTACACCAAAAACAAGAGACGTAAAGGTATTATCATCTTTAAATGTGAACTGGTCGTTTAAAATACCAGCTTCAGTACGCTCATCTTCATTTAAGTAGTCTTTGTCATACGTATAACTTCCTTGATAAGCAAATACCCAAGGTGATGCAAGCAGGTCTTCCTCGGTTACGGTAAACGTAGATGCAGTAGTGTTGGTGTATTTAACATTTGTGGTAGTTTCGTACGTAGTAGTAAACGTGGGTTTATCCTGAATGTCATCCATCGGTGTGATGGAAAGCTCAGTGGTAGTTGTTAACACAGCAAGTGCGTGACCGCCGGATTGTGTTAGCAATTCTATACGTTCGCCCACTGTGGTTCGCTCTGTTTTCCAATACTCAATGCCATATTCATGAACATAACTAAGTATCTCGGAAGCTGTTTCTTCATCAAATCGATCATAGATTTCTTCGTCAAGAAACACAAAATAAGCTATGAGTGATTCATCCAGCTCTTCAATAAGCAAGTTTCCGTCTACAACACTCCAGTTAAATTCATCTGAATAAATATTAAATGCATTTTCCGCAGACGTTTTTTCTCCGCTGCCATCTGCATTGAACGTGTAAGCTGTCATGCCTTTGCCAGCTTGCTGCTCTGAGTGGTAGTAAGTCGCAAAAACCGCACCCGCAATGTCGGTATCTACGTAATTTTGCTGTAACGATTCATCTTCGAGAGTTTCTGCTCGGGCAGCATTAATTGCTTCTACATAAGCCTCGTTATAAGTTCCGTCTTCGTTTAACAGTCCCATGCTATCAACATACTTTCGGATGGTGCTTAGCGCATCGACTAGGCTTCCAGTAAAAAACGACAAGGTGCTCATACCTTCAGGAACAGAGAACTCGCTATTATCAGCAAGAACTTTTATGAAGCTGGCCAATCCTAAAACCTTTTCGAAGTCCACTTCACTTGCAAACGTATCGAAGCTTCCCTCGCCGCCGTTCTCTTTATACTCCGAATAAAGTACATCCATAGCCGTACTTAAATGAGTTATTTTGCCTGCAGGAAATAGATCGCTGTTAAGTTCATCAGTATTATTTTCGATGCTAAGGTTACGCATTGTAGTGAAGTCACCGACTCGTGATGATAGCGTTACATGGGCTTGTTCTTCCGTTCCCACTGCATTAAGAATTAAATCGCCGGGCGCAGCACTTACAGTAATAGGAAGCGTGAATCGACCATCCGCGCCGGCCTGCACGGAAGCAATTACATTTCCACCTGCATCGAGCGCGCTCACCTCTGCATTCGCTAAAGGCGCATCGGTTGCAATACTCGAAATAGAAACAGACTGTTGATTCGTGATTGTAATCGTTGAACTTACTGTGTTTTCACCGTCAGTTACATCGTATGAAAAACTGACTTCGCCCATCGCCAACGCTGTAGGTGTGTACACTATCTCATTATTGATGATAGCGGCTTCACCAACATCTGGCACTCCAACTGCCGATATCGTTAAAGCATCACCGTCAGGATCGGTATCATTCGCAAGTGCATCAATAGATACTGCGTCACCATTGAGTGTAACCGCGGAGTCTGCGACAAGCACTGGTACTTCGTTGTTGTCGTCGGAACCGCCACAGGCAGCAAGAAGAGTTGAACTAACGGCAATAGCAATAATGCTTTTGTTCATTTTGAACGTCCTTGTATTTAAAATAATTTATTATGAGACTTTGAATTTATCTTGCTGAATATAACCTATTGTTAAGCAATAATTAAGATAACTACTAGAAAATTAAATGCTCTTTTTTTGGCTAACGATTAAAGGCACGGCGAAATATTTTTATCTCGCCCATAACTCAGTATACTGAATGCATAAAATGTATTTGAAAACTAGGGAATTCAAATGAAGCCAGTCATTCTTGCAGGTGGTACCGGAAGCCGCTTATGGCCAAAGTCTCGCGCCGCTTTACCAAAACAGTTCCTGTCTCTTACTTCTGACAAAACGATGATTCAAGACACTGTACTAAGACTCAATGGCATAGAGTCTTTGCCACCTTCTATTATCTGTAACGAAGAACATCGATTTCTTGTTGCCGAGCAAATGCGACAAATAAGTGTCGATAACAGCGACATTCTTTTAGAGCCAGTTGGTCGCAATACAGCTCCAGCTATTGCACTTGCTGCATTTCAAGCTAGCGAAAACGGGGAAGATCCTGTTCTTTTGGTATTAGCCGCCGATCACTTAATAAAAGATAGCGATACGTTTCGTACCAAAATTAGAGAAGCCCAGGCTCTAGCTGAACAAGGTAAGTTAGTTACTTTCGGTATTGTCCCCACTCAGCCTCATACTGGTTACGGCTATATAAAAGCCGGAAACAAACTGAATATTGGCTTCGATGTAAGTGAATTTGTTGAAAAGCCAGATATGCCTACCGCAACACAATACGTAAGTTCAGGTGAGTATTTTTGGAATAGCGGCATGTTTATGTTTAAAGCCAGTGCATTTTTAAAGGCGCTGGAAGTGCACGCACCTGACATATATTCGGTATGTAAAAAGGCGATTGAAAAAACCGAAAAAGATCTCGACTTTGTTCGTCTAGACAAAGACATTTTTGCTTCATGCCCAAGTGATTCTATCGATTATGCAGTGATGGAAAAAACTTCCGAAGCCGCGATGGTAACACTAGATGCAGGTTGGTCTGATGTAGGCAGTTGGTCGTCTCTCTGGGAGACGGGAGAAAAGGACGCAAATGGCAATGTAACTACTGGCGACACCTTATTAGAAGGCACCACTAACAGCTATGTGAATGCCGAGCACAGCCTAGTTGCAGTTATTGGCCTAGAAGACGTGGTTGTAGTTGAGACCAAAGATGCTGTGATGGTGGCGAATAAGAAAAACGCAGAACACATCAAAACCGTTGTGAACCGTTTGAAAGCTGAAAAGCGCCCTGAATTTGAGTTTCACCGCGAAGTTTTCAGACCTTGGGGAAGTTACGATTCAATAGACAATGGTGGACGTTTTAAAGTTAAGCGTATTACCGTGAAGCCAGGCGAAAAACTATCAGTTCAAATGCATCATCATAGAGCTGAACACTGGGTTGTAGTATCAGGTACAGCTAATGTGACAATAGGCGATGAAACGCAAATGCTAACGGAAAATGAATCTGTCTATATTCCGATTGGGGCGGTTCATGCATTAGAAAATCCAGGAAAGATTCCACTAGAGCTAATTGAAGTACAATCTGGAGCTTATCTTGGGGAAGATGACATTGTTCGCTTTTCTGACAGGTATGGACGGTCTGATAAATAAATGCAGTGTAAGGCAGTTTGTCTAACTAAAAAAAGCCAGGTTATGAACCTGGCTTTTTTAATTTACACGGAAAAATGTACTCTGACCCCAAACTTGGGTTAGTCAGCGTTGAACAAGTCGCGGCTGTATACTTTATCTAGTACATCTTCGATATCGCCCGTAACACGGTTTGCTACGATTACGTCAGAGATTTTCTTAAATTCGTCTAAGTCATTTACCACACGAGAACGGAAGAACTCCTCTTCCTTAAGTACCGGCTCGTATACTACCACTTCAATACCTTTCGCCTTAATACGTTTCATGATGCCTTGAATAGCACTTGCTCGGAAGTTATCAGAACCAGACTTCATGATAAGGCGATAAATACCTACAATTTTGGGGCCACGGCTTACAATTGAATCGGCGATAAAATCTTTACGCGTACGGTTAGCATCTACAATAGCCTGAATCATGTTATTAGGCACTTCACTGTAGTTAGCTAGTAACTGTTTGGTATCTTTTGGTAAGCAATAACCACCGTAACCAAAACTTGGGTTGTTGTAATGATTGCCGATACGTGGGTCTAAACCGACACCTTCGATGATTTGTTTAGTGTCTAAGCCATTACGCTCTGCATAGCTATCTAGTTCGTTAAAGTACGCAACACGCATTGCTAAGTAAGTGTTCGCGAAAAGCTTGATGGCTTCGGCTTCGGTGCTGTCGGTAAATAAAACATCGATGTTCTCTTTTATTGCACCTTGCTGAAGCAGTTTTGCGAAAACCTCCGCGCGCTCACTACGCTCGCCTACGATGATACGGCTTGGGTAAAGGTTGTCGTAAAGCGCTTTGCCTTCACGCAAAAATTCAGGCGAAAAGATGATATTTTCAGATCCAAAACGAGCTTTTGCATCTTTAGTAAAGCCTACCGGTACGGTCGATTTTACAATCATCACTGCATCAGGGTTTACTTCCATCACTGTTCTAATAACAGCTTCTACACTACCAGTATTAAAGTAATTCGTTTGCGGGTCGTAGTCTGTTGGTGTTGCAATTACCACATAGTCAGCATCTTTATATGCTTCTTGCGCATCAAGCGTTGCTACAAGGTTTAACTCTTTTGTTGTCAGGTATTCGGCTATCTCTTTGTCTTCAATTGGAGACTTTTTGTTATTCAGCATTTCGACTTTTTCAGCTACCAAGTCAACTGCTTTCACTTCATTGTGCTGCGCAAGTAACACTGCATTTGAAAGCCCCACATAGCCTGTGCCTGCTACGGCTATTTTGAGCTTCTGCATAGTACTATCCATTTAAATTCTCTCCAGTTTTATACAAATAAATTTCGATAACTATACAACTAATATTGCATAGTAATTTTAAACAATGATGAACACTACGCCTAACTTATCAAATTCTTGAAATAGTGTATCAAAACTATGTTTCATGCTCATGCATCAACTATGCCTTTGTCACTCAATCTTTAACTCGGTAGTAGTTTTAATTGAGAAGTTCTCTCGCTTGAGAGTTAAGTTTGGATTATAAGCCGGATCACACTTTATGAATGCACACCATGTAGTTTGTAAATACGATAATTCGCGGTTAAAACGGGCCGCTTTTTCAGGTGAAATATCTAAGCCTCTACTAACCGATTCATGATGAAAAAGCTCTGCTTCTGCACAGTAAACATTATTAACGCCTAAGCCCTTAACCTTTAAACAAAAATCTACATCGTTAAAGGCAACAGAAAGGTCTTTTTCATTCAAACCGTTTACGGCATCAAAATGCGTGCGTTTAACTAATAAACACGCTGCGGTTACAGCACTGTAGTTGCTTGTAGCAACTATCCTTTTTAAGTAACCATTATGAAACCGAGGGAAATTCTTATGAGCGTGCCCGGCTCCGCCACCATACCCTAATACGACACCAGCGTGCTGGATACGCGTATCGGAATAAAGCAACTTTGCACCAACACAGCCAACGCTTTCTCGCTCAACGTGACCAACCATATATGTTAGCCAATTAGGCGATATGACCTCAATATCATTATTTACTAACCCAAGAATGGAACCTCTTGCATGTTCAACACCGAAGTTATTAATTGCAGAGTAATTAAATGGCGCTGGATAACGAAGAACTCGAACCTTATCCAAAGTGTCTAAATAGTCAAAGTACTCAATACTTTCCTGCTCGTCAGAGCCGTTATCAATGAGCAATATCTCGTAATTTTTATATGTTGTTTTTTCTAGAATTGATTCAATACAAGCTTTAACCAGTGTTTTCCCATTTTTCGTGGGAATGATTAAGCTCACCAGTGGATTTGTATTGGGCCAGCAAAGTCGATTTACGTTAAACTTTTCATCCAATTCGACTGTAGCTTTTGAATGTCTTTCTATCACCATCTTCACACGTTCCAGCGATTTTGCTTCATTATTTTCTGTGACTGAAAGATGCACCAAAGGTAACGGCATATGATTAACCACTAAGTCATCGATAGATAAGGAAAGCTCAGTAATGACCTCAGCAATCGTTGTTTGATTAGAAATATGTAGCGACTTTAACCGCGAAGTTTTGATCATTACCCCGCTATTGATATATCCCGTAGAATATTGAAGCTCAGGGTTCCAACTTGGTAAGAACCTTGGTGACGTTTTAGTCCCATTACTACTCAATTCGTCAGTATCACAATAGACTAAATCATTACCTTTTAACGCTTCAAAAAGATGGTAAATAGCAGTGCTTTCTAATAGGTCACCTCCATTTAGCAACAATGTAGGTAACCTGTCATCTAACAGTGAAATTTTCTGTTCTATTGCACCCAGCGCCAATTCGCCCGTTATTAAGCAAGTTTTCGCACCAAGGGTTTTAATGCTTCCCTCTGTCACGCCTTGGTTGTCGGTGCCAAATATTACTGCTTGCCACTCGCCAATATTAGTTATCGATTTTGAGAAAGCAGGTTCATTTACTTCAAGCCAATAATTGTACAACGCCTGCGTCTGGTTAGGTGTTGGAGCATCGAAAAATAGCCCCGACTTTCTTACCGACCTTACATACAAGCCAGTTAAACGTTCATTTTGTTTGAGCTTGTTTTTTAAGTTTTTAGGAATAAGTTGAAGGGCGGCACGCACTGACCGCATGGCAATTTTTTTCATGTAGACTATTTAGGGCCTTAAAAATAAAGAAAGCCGCTTTATATAAAGCGGCTTTCTAGTTTAACACTTGTAAACTTGTATGGGTATCAGCTTCCGGTACCTAAACGCTCGCCTTGGTAACTGCCGTCAAGAACTGCTTTCCACCAGCCTTCGTTTGATAAATACCACTCAACAGTTTTGTGAATACCGCTTTCGAAGGTTTCTTGAGGCTTCCATCCCAGCTCACGCTCAATTTTGCTAGCATCAATGGCATAGCGCATATCGTGGCCTGGACGGTCTTGAACGTAGGTAATCTGCTCAGCGTATTTGCTATCTTTCGGCTTAACTTCATCTAGAATTGAACAGATAGTTTGCACTACTTCAATGTTCTGCTTTTCGTTGTGGCCACCAATGTTATAGGTTTCACCGATTTCGCCGTTTAGTGCAACCACAACTAATGCACGTGCATGGTCTTCAACATACAACCAGTCACGAATTTGGTTACCTTTGCCATATACAGGCAGCGGCTTTCCAGCTAGCGCATTTAGAATAACCAACGGAATAAGCTTTTCCGGGAAGTGGTACGGGCCGTAGTTATTCGAGCAGTTAGTAACTAGTGTGGGTAACTTATATGTACGAAGCCACGAACGCACTAGCTGATCTGAGCTCGCTTTACTTGCTGAATACGGTGAGCTAGGTGCATACGGTGTAGTTTCTGTAAAGAGTGGAAGCTCTGTTCCTGGTTCAACCTCATCTGGGTGAGGAAGGTCACCATATACCTCATCGGTAGAAATATGATGGAACTTAAAGCCTGCTTTTTTATCGCCTTCTAGTGCAGACCAATACGCTCTTGCTTGCTCAAGTAAGGTGTATGTTCCTACTACATTGGTCTGAATAAATTCGCCTGGGCCGTCGATAGAACGATCTACATGTGACTCGGCCGCTAGGTGCATAATAATATCGGGCTTGTGAGTATTGAACACGCGCTTTACTTCTTCAGCGTCACAAATATCAACTTGCTCAAAACTATATCGGTCGCTATTTGAAACTGATGTTAATGACTCTAAATTGCCCGCATAGGTCAATTTATCCAAATTGACTACAGTATGGCCTGTATCGTTTATAAGATGGCGAACCACGGCTGAACCAATGAACCCTGCGCCACCTGTTACTAAAATTGTTTTACTCATTTTTTTACCAAAAGTATAATTCTATCGTGTCCATTTAGGCTTTCAATTCATCAAGCATATCGGACAACTGCTTTCGCCAGTGAGTGGGCTTGCACGAAGCAAATGCTTCGCGCGCAGTTTGTTTATCCAACACACTATAGTGTGGGCGCTTCGCTGGTGTTGGGTACTGGCTAGAGGGAATTGGTAATACTGGAATATCACTACTGAGTAGACCTTTTTCAATTCCAAGCTCTTGAATAGCTATAGCAAAATCGTACCAGCTTGCTACGCCCTCGTCGGTCCAATGATAGACACCCGCTGTTTTATTTTCAGCTGCCAATACACACGCTTCAGCCAACCCTTTGGCCCAGGTAGGTGTACCAATTTGGTCGTCTATAACAGAAAGCTGTGGTTTTTCACTCATCAAACGCAGCATGGTTTTCACAAAGTTATTGCCATGCGACGAGTAAACCCAAGCGGTACGAATTAGACAGCTAGCATCTGGCAGTATTTCAAGCAGTGCTTTTTCGCCTTCTGCTTTTGATTTGCCATACGCACCTTGAGGTTCAATCGGGTCGTCTGTTAAATAAGGCGAACCTTTGTGACCGTTAAACACATAGTCGGTCGACACATGCACCATAAAGGCGCCATGTGCTTTACAGAAAATCGCCAAATTCTTAACGGCAACAGCATTGATAGCGTTACACGCTTCAGTGTCTTCTTCAGCTTTATCGACAGCGGTGTACGCTGACGCGTTAATCAAAACATCTGGTGATAGAGGGGCTAAAGAAGCTTCGATGATATCGCTATTTGTAATATCAATATCATCGCGCCCAAAAAGCGTAACTTGGTGCGGGCTATTTTCTAGTTCACGAGAAAGCTCAAAAGCTAATTGCCCAGACTTGCCTATAATTACAATATTCATTAATTGCTATTACCCAAAAAAAGCCCCAATAACAATTAGAATGTAGGAGCGTCTACAAATGCTAAACCCGTTTCGTCTTTACCAGACAGCAAAGGTTTTTCTCCATTCACCAAAGGCCAGTCAATATTCAACGTTGGGTCGTTATACTTTACCGATACTTCAGATTCCGGATGATAGTAGTC
This sequence comes from Alteromonas sp. CH_MED4-4, assembly GCF_037029575.1. NCBI lineage: Bacteria > Pseudomonadati > Pseudomonadota > Gammaproteobacteria > Alteromonadales > Alteromonadaceae > Alteromonas > Alteromonas sp. CH_MED4-4. The sequence goes on from NZ_JAYMEU010000012.1 coordinate 18,019, forward strand.
TGTGCATTTATACACGAATTCAGCCGATTCACTGGTTACGTAAAAACCATGAGCAAAACCCGCTGGCACCCAAAGCTGACGCTTATTTTCTGCAGATAATGTAACGCCTACCCACTTGCCATAAGTAGGCGAGTCTTTACGCATATCTACGGCTACATCGTAAACTTCGCCGCTAACTACGCGTACTAATTTACCTTGAGTTTGCTCCATCTGATAATGAAGGCCACGAAGAATACCTTGGCGAGATTTAGAATGGTTATCTTGAACAAAGTCTACATCTGCGCATTCTTTTTTAAACCAATCGGTACGAAAGGTTTCTAGAAAGAAGCCGCGCTCATCGCCAAACACTTTCGGCTCAATAACTTTAACGTCGGGGATATCTGTCTTGATTACTTGCATTTACTTTCCGTACTAGCGTGCAAATGAATATAAGAAGAAAGGTGGCAATGCCACCTTCTATAGCTTGAATATAGGTTAAACTTTTACTCTGTCTTTAAGAACTTTCAATAAGTAATCACCATAACCGCTCTTCTTAAGTGGAGCCGCCAGCTTTTCTAGCTGCTCAGCGTCGATATACCCCATTCTGAAAGCGACTTCTTCAGGACAACATACTTTTAAGCCCTGACGTTTCTCTATAGCGCCCACAAAGTTCGCTGCATCAAGTAGAGAGTCTAGAGTGCCCGTATCAAGCCAGGCTGAGCCCCGTCCCATTAACTCAACTTTAAGAGCGCCATCTTTTAGATAAAGATTGTTTAAATCGGTAATCTCAAGCTCACCACGAGGTGATGGTTTTACCTCTTTCGCGAAATCAACAACTCTGTTGTCGTAGTAGTAGAGCCCTGTAACTGCGTAATTAGATTTGGGAACAGCAGGCTTCTCTTCAATAGAAAGCGCGTTCCAGTCATCATCGAAGCTAACTACACCATAGCGTTCTGGGTCATTGACATGGTAACCGAATACAGTAGCGCCCTGCTCTTGGTTATGGGCGCTCTGCAGAGAGCGCTTTAAATCATGTCCATAATAGATATTGTCACCAAGAATAAGCGTGCAGCAATCATTACCAATAAAGCTATCACCTATAAGAAATGCTTGGGCCAAGCCATCGGGTGAAGGCTGAACTGCGTATTGAACACTAATTCCCAGTTCACTCCCATCGCCGATAAGCTCAATGAAACGACTCTGCTCTTCTGGTGTTGTGATAATTAAAATATCCCTTATCCCAGACATCATAAGCGTAGCTAGGGGATAATATATCATCGGCTTATCGTAAACCGGCATCAGTTGCTTGCTCACGACTTTCGTCAATGGGTGCAATCGAGTGCCAGAACCACCTGCTAAAATTATACCCTTCCGTTTCATAGTTATTCCTTTTTAATTTTCTCTGATGACTTCAGCCAAGCTATTGGCTAACTCAGAAGCAAGCCCCCTATCTCTAGCTTCTATCATCACACGAATTAATGGTTCTGTTCCAGACTTTCTAAGAACAAGTCGTCCATTTTTACCTAAAGCCTCTTCTACGCGACTGACCTCATCTTTTACTACATCTAAATCAAGCACTGAATCCAGATCGTTATGACGAACGTTCACCATACACTGAGGAAGCTTTGTCATCCCTGCTTTTAGTTCACTTAAGGAGTATTCACTTTTTACTACTACGGTTAAAATTTGTAGCGCAGCGATAATGGCGTCTCCAGTAAATGCATAATCTAAGTTAAGAATATGTCCTGAGGTTTCCCCCCCAATTCGCCAACCAGTTTCCTTAAGTTTCTCGACGACATATCTATCCCCAACTTTTGTTCTAACAAACGGAATATCAAGTTCTTTCAATGCTATTTCAAGGCCTAGGTTGCTCATCAGTGTGCCGACAACACCGCCTTTATAGCCAGCTTGCTTAGCTTCACGAGCCATTAAAAAGAGAATCTCATCTCCATCAACAACCTCACCTTGAGAGTCGACAAACATGATTCTATCGGCGTCGCCATCAACGGCTATGCCTAGATCAGCTTTATTTGTCGTGACTGCTTTACTCAACGAGTTGAGGGAAGTTGCACCGCAATCATTATTAATATTTATGCCATTCGGCGTATTGGCGATGTTAATTACTTTTGCGCCCAGTTCTTCAAATACACTAGGTGCGACTTTATATGCTGCTCCGTTGGCACTATCGACAACAATTGTGAGTCCTTCTAAACTAAGCTCGCTCGAAAAGGTACCTTTACAAAACTCGATATAACGACCAGCGGCATCTTCAACTCTTCGTGCTTTGCCTAAACGTTCTGAGTCAACACAATCGATACCATTTTCTAGTGCATACTGGAGCTTTTCTTCAATTACCTGCTGCTGTTCACTGCCTAGTTTAGCCCCGCTACGGCCAAAAAATTTAATCCCGTTGTCGTAATATGGGTTGTGAGATGCGCTTATGACTACGCCAGCATCAGCTCTAAAAGTCGAAGCTAAATAGGCTACTGCTGGAGTAGGAATAGGCCCAGCTAGAGCAATGTTTACGCCAGCAGCCGATAAACCAGCTTCCAATGCAGATTCCAGCATATACCCACTGGCGCGTGTATCTTTTCCTACTAGTACCTCTTTTGTACCGTCTGCCGCCAAGACTACACCTGCAGCCCAGCCTAGCTTCATAACGAAATCTGGTGTCATTGGGAACTCGCCAACTTTCCCGCGAATTCCATCTGTGCCAAAATATTTTTGAGACATTTTTACTTCCTAAAAAACGAAAGGCCACAACTTAAAAAGCCATGGCCGATTATCAAGATATTAGTGCTATTCTACTGTAACTGACTTTGCAAGATCTCGAGGTTGATCGACATCAGTGCCTTTTATCAATGCTACGTAGTATGAGAAAAGTAGCAGAGGAACGGTGTAAACAATCGGCGCAATTACAGTTACTGGAATTTCACCGTCAATCAACGCCAGAGGGCCATGCGTAAGCTCTCCCGAAGCAGATGCTACAGCGTGAATATATGAAATTTCTTTGAGTTTGAGAGCGCTTTCCATTGCAATCGGATATTGAGCGCCGCGCCCCAAGCACAAACTATGGTACTTGTCTGCAAACTCTTCAGCAAGTGTCTCGATAACATCGGCAGTGCTGAGAGCCTCCTCAACCTTGCAAGGAAAGGTTTCGATCGCATTAGTGACCGAGCTAGCCCTTTCACTAGACTTTCCATTAAATTTATCTTGCGCTAGCGTAAGCATTAAAAGCGCTGTTAACTGAGTAGTAAACGCCTTTGTCGACGTAACTCCAATCTCCGCACCGGCTAGAGTCATAAATGCAAGATCAGACTCACGTACTAACGGTGAGCCTGACACGTTACACATCGTAAGTACCGACATTTAGCCCAGCTCTTTAGCCAAGCGCCACGGGGCTAATGTGTCTGCCGTTTCACCGCTCTGCGAAATAGTAACAAACGAGCTATCTTGGTGAGCAGCAGACTTGCGAGACCTAAACTCTGAGGCGATTTCTACTGAGCAAGAAACATTTGCATCTTCTCCAAGCCAATATCGTGCAGTCATGCCCGCGTGATAGCTGGTTCCACATGCGATAATTTGCATATATATCACTTATTTTAAGGCGTTTTCTGCACTATCGTCAAATAGCGCGTCAATGTTGTGAATATTATCCACTCTATCTTGAAGGCTATTCGTAAATCTCTTTGAGCATGTAGTGACGATACACGCCTTTATCACCTGCATCATGTTCTACGGTGAACTCTACAACTTAACGTTCAACGCGCTTACAATCTTTGTCGAAAATCGTCACTTCACGGCGCGTAACCTTAGCTACATCACTTTCTTCTAAGCATATAAAACTTCGCGTTACGGGTAGTAATGCTTATTGGTCTGAAGCAATGAAATTTTCACCCATACTCTGCTCTATAACTAAGGGGCTACCTGAACTCGCGAATACCATTGTGTCAAAGTCTCCCTTATCGACTAACACAACTCTGTACGCGCCGGCGAAATACGATACCGCACTCTGAACTGCCTTTAATAGAGACTTACCATCATTGAGCATATCGTGAACTACATGCACAGTGGTTTCTGTGTCAGTATTACTTGAAAAGGTATAACCTTTTTCGCCAAGCTCTTTTCGCAACGTGACATATTTCTCGATAATACCATTATGAGCCACTTCTACTAGGCTAGAAGAAAAATGCGGATGTGCATTATATTGAGTTACGCCAACGTGAGTAGCCCATTGCGAGTGCGCTTTAGTTTGCGCCATCCCTGTCTAATAAAGTTACCCAAGTAGAATCATATTCTTTGTACTCTAACTTCATTAATCCTTTTAGTAATATCTCAAGTAATGAGACATTTTCAAGAGGCCCCAAAACAATAATTTACTCAGCGTAGATTTCCAGATTATTTCTTTATCGAAATTTTAGTTACTTCTAGTTTCAACAAGGTATTTAACTTAAATTTATGCTGACTGTTGAGTATACATAAAGGAGGGCATAATATGACAAATCTTTTCAAAGGATTAATGTTAAATTAGGGAAGATTAAAAAAACGAAAACCAAAGTTTTCTCTACTCTACTTAGCTTTAACCTTGATAAAATCGATTAGACGGATGTTAAAAAATAACGTGCCGACTTTAAACTATTGCGGGAAATTTTATGAATTCACCTTACTTGAACCTTCCTGAACGACAATTTTGGAAGCTGGCCATACCTGATTCAGTTGGTGGCCTCAACAACTTTTATACTAAACGTTTCTCTATAGATGGAAAGAAGATAGCGACAGCTGGTAGCTGTTTTGCACAGGAAATTGCGAAAGGTTTAAGAAAAAATGGATATACAGTAATAGACAAGGAACCAAGCCCAAAAGCCATACAAATTAGGGGCGAAATTGAAAATAAATTTGGCTATGGTCTTTATTCTGCGCGTCATGGGAATATATATACTGCCAGACAGTTGCTTCAGCTTACAAAAGAGGCTCTTGGCATGTTATCTCCACCCTCAGAAAGCTACATTTGGGAAAAAAAAGGTCGCTTTTATGATGCATTCAGACCGAATGTTGAGCCGAATGGCTTAAACTCTCCAGATGAAGTAACCTCACAGAGGGAGGACCATGTTAAGCGTTTCAAATCTGTACTTCAAGATTGCGACGTGTTTGTATTTACTCTCGGTTTAACAGAGACTTGGGTTAATAAACAGTATGATTTGGTCTATCCGACCGCACCTGGCACTATTGCAGGCAACTTTGATAGCGAACTATACCGGTTTCATAACTTCAGTTTTATGGAGGTGTACAATGATCTAACTGAATTTTTCAAATTAGCCAGATCGTTTAATGAAGGAATGAAGTTTATTTTGACAGTCTCCCCTGTACCACTAACGGCCACGGCAGAAAATCAGCATGTATTACTTTCCTCTGTCAGATCTAAGTCTGTTCTTAGAGCAGTAGCAGATGAAGCTTATCGAAACTTTAAGTATGTTGATTACTTTCCATCTTACGAGGTATTTAGCACGCCATTTTTGGGGCCTTCCTTGTTCATGAATAACAAACGAAATGTTAGTCGAAAAGGGGTTGCTGAAGTGATGAAAATTTTTTTTAGTGAGCATAACTCAGTAAGTGAAGACCATTATGAACCAGCTGATGACGACCAGCCTATTTGTGAAGAAGCAATGTTAGACGCTTTCGCCGGAGGAGAAAAATGAAAATTGGTGTAATAGGAAACTCTCATCTAGCAGCCTTTAAATTAGGTTGGAGCGAAATAAGAAATCAATACCCTGATCTAGAGTTAACATTTTTTGGCTCACCAGCTTCATCGATGCGATTTTTCAAAGTCGAAAATGGTTGCCTTACTCCTACTAAGACTGATTTAGCCGACAATTTGAGTTGGACATCTGATGGAATGCGTCACATCCCAGGAGATATGGATGCTTATATCCTAGTAGGAATGGGGTTTAGTTTGGTTCACATGTTAGCTTTATTGAAGGAGCACAGAACATTTGAATACTTTAAAGATTGTGAAGGAGACAAACAACTTATCTCAGATAGCTTTTTACTAGCTGCTTTAGATGGTATCCTAAATAATAGTAATGCGATTCAAATAATTAAGCTGCTACAGGAAATAAGTACAGCTCCTATTGCCTACTCCCCTAACCCCTTACCCGCAGACAGCGTTTTGGGGGACACAGAATATGATTATTATCACTTAGCAGGCCTACTGGATAAATGCTATTCCCATTATATAAACGGTTGCTCGAGCCTGTTTTCTGAGAGCGCAGTAATTTTCGCGCATCAACCACCTTGCACAATAGTAGACAAAATGTTTACCTCACAAAATTATTCTAAAGGTTCAGTTAAGCTTAAAAGAGGCATGCAAAGTATTCACAATAGTAATGACCATTTTCACATGAATGCAGAATTCGGCGCCTTATCTCTGCAAGACTTGTTTGAAAAGTTGAGGGTAAAAGCTAGCTAGCCATGAAGCACAGATGCACTCTATCGCGCTTAGCGAAATAAATCAGTACCGGCCATAAAACTCAGTTTAAATGCAACTGACAATCAAAAAGGCCAAAACTCTCTAGATTATCAGAGAATGTAGAGAAGAACTCTAGCAGTGGCATACTTATTGCGAACGAGTCCAATATTTTATCAACAACTTAATAGAAAGCGGCTGTGCAATTTCGCAGAATTCGAAGCCGCTTTTTTGTTTTGTCAGAGATGATACATGATGAAATCTGTAGCTTTAGAAGTATTACAGAACGTCCAAGTGAAATACATTTACTAGAAATGGCTATTCCACTGCTTTTCAAGATCTTTGCACGTTGTGACTCTATGTAACGATACTTGTTCATGAGGAGTACCCGCTTTGAATTCAGTTATCGTCAGCCCCTCTCTAAAGTGTATACCACAGTTTTAAAAGGGTTCACATCAACACCAAATAGTCCAAAACACACTTCGAAAAACAACCAAACTTTTTTACTAAATAGGAATTTCCCCATTTTTTTAATTTGATATTTGCTCAAAGTACTCGATGTATTTAGCACATTTACTTGGAATGATTTCAGCTTTAAATGCTGCTTTTGTTCTTCCAGTTTCTTTTTTCTGCTCTATGTATTTAACTACTGAATCACTAAATATAGGAGCTTTTACTACAAATCGCGCGTTAGTCTGAACACATATATAATCTGGTTTCACAGCATTTATAATATTTTTATCAACGTTTCCAGCCGTGTGTACAAATACAACAGAGGTATACAAACGGCAGAGGTAATGAAACATAGTATATGACGAAGATGCACCGAATATTAACAAGGTTCCATCAAGCATAGCATGCTGATGGAACATTACTAAGATGCGACCAAAATTGTCCACATTGTTGTCAAAGATAACACAACGTCTGTAATTAAAATTTATGAGGCTCTGTTCTTCGTGAAGTTGAGGCGGATACAACTTTGAACCAAGATCACCGCTTGCCATCCTGTTTTGATAGACATCATTGGAGAAAATATCTGTCTCACAGATGCTTTTAAAAGATAACTTACACGTAACCAATTGAGCGGCAACCCTTGCACCATGAAGCGTCCAATGTGTATCGCAGACCCTAAATGATCGCTGCTCTAAATTCTTGAGTTCTTTTATTGGTAATATAAAATTGAGCGACTTTGGTATTAACTGTACTAACTCTTGTATTGGCGCTTTCTTTGAAAAGCGATAAGGATAGTACTCTTCATATATCATTTCTTTAGAGGGCGCGACTAGCAAGCAAACTGGAGTCCCTGATAATCGGGCAAAATTATCTAATGATGCCAAGTACTCTTTCCACGCATTTTTTGCTGTGCGAGATAATTTAAGTTTTCCTGTATATTGTTCAATACTCTTATTGGAGTCATTATCAAGGAACAGCCAACCTTCCCTACCCTCTAAAACTTGAAACTTACCTTCAACTGCTCCACTCATTAACTCAGTAAATGTGCCATTTTCGATTAGACCCAGCGTAAACTTCGAATGTTTCAACTTAACTCTCACGGAAAACCCACAGTAAAGTAGATCATGATTTTCTGGATTTTGTGCTAAAACTGTTGAAATTACATCTGGTCGAGGACGATTTAGAGGTACGTTTCTCACTTCATCGCCATTTAAAATAACCAACGATGCTAACTTTTCATTCTCGTTCAATAGCCAACCTTGGAATAACAACCCGTCACGAGTTAACTCCACTCCATCAATGTATTGGTCCATACAAGGAAAGTCGAGATGCCATAGAGTAACCTGTGAAGTTGCGTTCTCTACTCGCTGAGTAATTATTGAATAAACCGCCACTAGAGTTCCCTTCTTCAGTTTTATAAAAATTTACCTACAATTTCATATTCATGAAACAGATATGATTCAAGCCGCTTAATACTACTAGGAATCTGAAATTCTTGACTACTTCGCCTGTTTAGTCGCATTGTTTTTAACTTAATTTCGGTCAAATTCGTCAATTTCTTTAAATCTTCTTCATATCTATGTTTTGAGCCAATAAAGCTAAATTTGCCAATCGGTACATCCTTAAAAAATCGAGTATACGTATTTGTAAACGGCTCTATGGTATTATTTAAAATCAGTTCCTTAACGATGCTTTCTTGCGACTTTAAGCTAGATTCTGGCAGCGTTGATTTCAGCAAAAGGTAGTGTGGATGCCTCTCTTTAGCCGCTAGAAGGTGACCTATTAGTGACCATAAACGCTCAATAGGATCGCGAACCCAAACTGTTCTGATTGCGTTTGGAAATATTAGGGTTTGATTTTTATGCGGACTAAAATGCCCGTGAAGCACCTTAGCTTTTGACGGCACCCATACTCCCGCTCCTTTTGACAATGTACTTGCTCCAGTATTCGCGTAAATACCGTAAACGCGCCTGACACCAAGGGCTTGCTGAAAGGCTACTCTAAGAGAGCTTCCAGCAGTTTTAGGAATATGGTGAGACAGTATAAAAACGTTACGATGAGGGTGGCCTAGCGAACTCTTTGCCGGTGAAAGTAATTTCTCCACACTCCAAAATGGATGGATTTTATAGGACATAATTAATCTTCTACAACTTAGTTCACTACACGACGTCAACTTGTAAGTAGATAGCAAACTGAGAAATTAAGAAATTCGATATACTTACTATAGAACTAATATTGATAGCTAAAAACTCTTAATGTTAGCTGATTTCTTTGAAATTTTAATAACTTGTTCTACTAGCTTGTTATCAAAGGTGTCGCGAGAAAAAAGTTCTTTTGCCCTTTGAGCGGCAGAGTCTCCTATCGAAGCTAGCAATTCAGGCTTGTTGTTCAGTTTAAGCACTGCTTCTGCAATTTTAGTAGTGCTTTTATATTCGACAAGAATACCAAATTGGTTATCAACAAGTTCGCCCACGGCCCCCCATTTATAACCGACTACAACACGACCTAAAGACATTGCTTCTGCTACCGTTCTTCCAAAAGACTCTTTAAAGTGAGAAAGAGCCAACACTATATGGTGTTCAACCATTGCCTTTTTAGAATTTTCCACATAGCCCCCTATAATAACATTAGCATTATGGTATCGTTGAGCCGCCATGATAACTTCATTGGTGATCGGTCCGTAAATAGTAAACTGAATATTACGACTTTCTTTGCAGAGGCTTGCTACTTCGAAAAAGTCCATTACACCTTTTTTCTTCACATTACTACTCAGCATGCATACTTTCAATGGGCCAGAGGGCATTGGGACTTGCGAAGAAGGAGTATCTACACAATTATAAATAACGGAAGTTCGTTCTGGCTCTCTCAACCAATGAGCTGTTTCATAAGAGTTAGCAATAAAATAATCGCAACTTGAAATAACTCTTTCATGAGTAAGCTGCGGTGACTCTTGAAGTAATTTGGCTAAATCTTGGTCGAAAGCAACGAGCTCTCTCACATGCATAACACTTGGGATACCCACCTTTTTAGCCGCACTCAAAGGTTCTATTAGTGTAAGTGTGTTAACATAAACGCAATCGTAGCTAAAGCTTAAGAAATCTGATTCTAAATATTGTGCTATTGGCTCTATCGGCTGTCTTCTTCCGTTCGCCCAAGGTAAAGGTAGGAAGACTATTTTGCTTACAAACTGTCTTAATTCTTCAATATAGGAAACGTTAGAGCAAGAAGGCAAGAATAGCGTCACCTCAATTTCAGATTGATTCATTGCCTTTGCCATATCAACTAAGCTTCTTTCTGCACCAAAAATTTTCTCAGAGACAAAATGCCCAAAAAGGGCAACATGAATTGAACCTTGGCACTTCGCAAACCCCAATATCGAGACAGGTGCAGAAAAATCCCAATCTTTGTTGTTTAGCGCGTGCCAAGTCGGAGAAACTGTACCTCGTAAATGAAACTTATACGCGTAAGCTTGGGGAACAAATAACGGGGATGGATATCGCCCTTCTTTCTCCCCTCTGTCCCAGAAATGATCGTGAAGGCCAAAACCCATTGAACTGACATCAGTATAGATTTGCCCATACCAATTTTCGTCAAGTGCTTTGCTCCATTTATCAAAACCCGCCTTGTTTTTACTTATCAATGAAGGTTCAGATAGACCTAGCAACATGCTAGGAGGTGCTGGGAAAGTGCGCAGCTTCGGTTCGCTTAAAAGCTTCAAGTTTGAACTATTCTTGTGCCATACTCGAGCGAAATCCATATACTGCTTTCTAATCCCACCATACTGAGTTACCAGATGGGTTTCAGTATTTTGAGTAAGAGACGATGTGTGTACTCTTCCAAAAGATAGGGGTATGCCTGGCATTATTTCCTTAATCGCAGATAGGCCAAATTTAGCAAGACATCGTTCATAGAACTCAGTGTCAGCATTCACTTTTACCTCGTCCCACCCCCCTAGCATAGTGACAGAATCCTTTCGAAGAAGTAAAGACGAAACATTTCTATGCACCCAACCGTTATAATTCCGCATTGAAACAAAATTCAGGTCGTTGTCACATCTCACCCAATGAGATAAAGTGGCAATTAGCGACGAATTGAGAAAAAGAGGGAAAAGCTGCTTTTCAATTTTTTGTGGGTGTGCCCAATCGTCAGCGTCAATCACAGTGACAAAATCACCAGAGGCAGCCTCGACCCCAATGTTCCTCGTTTTATACGCGCCGAAGTTTTGATCATTAGTTATAACATGGACTTTCGGGTTTTCATCTCTAAGACTATTGGCTACATTTAGAGTATTATCTGTAGAGCTATCATTGACGATAATTATTTCTGTATTTCGCCATGTTTGATTGAGAATAGACCGTACAGCTGTTTCGATCGTTTTTTCGCAGTTAAAAGCCGGTATGATTATAGAAACTAGTTTTTTTCTAAAAAACCATTTCATTGGTGAAAAATCAGGGTAGAAGCGAGGACTTGTGTCGAGTTGGTCAAACACGTTGTCACCTTTGCCTTCTAAGTTAATAGTAGACAAACTAGCATTAGAAAAAACGTTATTTAGTATAACTTGTTTACAATTTCCAATGGTCAGCATACTGGCTGCTAGTCTTTTAGAAACAGACTCATGCCAATCTCTCCGGCCAACTAATTTCTCAGCTATGTCAAAATTTCCGATGCGAAATGCAGAAGAGAATATTAGAAGAAAAAGCTCTTCTTCATAGAAAAGCCTTTTTGCTAGATTGAGATTAGTAAGTATCTTTTTAGCATATTTCCAAGCTTTTTCATATTCACTCGAAAAAAGAAAAAATGCACAAAGTACCTTGTAAGCATAAGCAGCATTAGTATTTTTTGAAACAGCTTGCTTTTGCAATTGCTCTAACTGTTTGGTCGGTGAAAAAGCATTGCTCCACAGCTCTTTCTCGAGCGCTATAGCGGGTAAGCTACATGGGAGTCTTCCCTCTTTCCGACCATGCTTTTCAAAGTGTTCCTGAGGGTCTATTCCTGCATCCGCGACATCTGGATACGCATCAAGGTACCAATCTCTGTCAAAGTAAGTTTTAGAACTCATAAACCATCAAAAGTAGCAGCGATGCTGAACATCACACTCGTTGAAGACAAAGTAACACTGAAAAGGTCTAAGCGATACCATCAAAAGTTACTGGCTCACAAGCATTGAAATCTTTTTTAACTATTTTACCAATTAAACTTTCGAAATATTTAGGAGCGACACCGTAGCCAGGTCTTACACTTCTGATGTGCTCAGGCGTAATTACCTCTCCCGCTTTAATGTTCTTGACGAAATAAAGCGATCTACGAAACTTAACATTTGCTTTCTCACTTGATTTTTTACCGTAATCAATACTACCGATAGCCGACCACGCCGTTTTCGAGTCTCTACATAGAGCAGCAAGGTCTTCTTTTTCTAATGAAAACGAATCGTCAGGCCCCCCCCCCTTTCTGCTCAACGTTACGTGTTTTTCGATTATGACAGCCCCTAAGGCCACGCTCGCTATCGCAGTGGTATTATCTAAAGTGTGATCAGAAAGGCCAACATTGACTCCAAACTTCGACCTCATATCGGTTATAGTTAAGAGGTTGTAATCACTCGCAGGCGCGGGATAACCACTGACGCAATGTAATAACGCGAGTTCCTTGCACCCGCCCTCATAGGCTGCTGATACAGCTTCTTCTATTTCGTCGTCATTGGCCATACCAGTAGATATAATCATCGGCTTACCAGTCGATGCAACATATTTTATCAACGGTAAATCAGTTGCTTCAAAACTAGCTATTTTATATGCGGGAGTATTTAAGTCCTCTAGCAAATCAACCGCTGAATTATCGAATGGCGAGCTAAATATGGTAATACCTTTGGTCTTAGCGTAATCAAATAGGGGCTTATGCCAATCCCATGGGAGATAAGCACCTTCATAAAGTTCATATAAACTCTTACCATCCCAAAGGCCTCCCTCAATCATGAAATCAGGTGACGTAGAATTGAGGGTTATTGTATCTGGGCGATATGTCTGAAGTTTTAAAGCATCAGCCCCACAACTAACTGCCATATCGATTATTTTGAAAGCATTTTCTATTTTACCATTATGATTTGCTGACATTTCAGCAATTATGTATGGCGTACGGCCTTTACCAATCTCTCGACCGTTGATATTTAAGTTTTTCACAAAATCTCCAAACTATATTACTTTAGACATGCACAGAACATCGATATCATTTATTTTCTTTTGGCCTGTTAATTTAAAGCCAAATTTTTCATAAAAAGCTTTTGCTCTATCATTCTCTTTAAATACTTCAAGTAATAACTCTTTAATACCACTAGCTTTAGCGTGTTCTATCGCACTTGCTATAACTTTCGCGCCTAGACCTTTTTGAGTTAACTCTAGGTTAACGTAAATACCAATGAGAGCTCTAACGCTATCAAGGTAGTTAAGATTAAAAGACCCTATTAATTCGTTGGTTAAATAAATCGCGAAATATTGCCTATCAGAAGAACCTTTTAAAGAATCTATAAACTCTAAATGCTCAGCCAAGGATATTATGGATGAGTTATACATCCATTTTCGAACGTCTGGATGATTTCGCAGTTTTAATAGTTCTTTTTTTCTTTCGTGCGATAGCTTCGTAAATGAAATCATATCAGGTTCAAAGTCAGTTTTTCTCATATCAGACGCTTAACTCAATCATTTTTTCAGTAATTCTATCGGCTCCCAAAGCGTCGATAACCTTTGAAGGCTCTTCAGATAAAAACTTTAACCTTGTCTTATTTTCTGATAGAGCGAGTAAAATTGTAGGAATATCACGAGTTCGTTCTGCCAATTCAATAAGTTTATCGCCTACTAACCTTTTCGCTATGTCATTTTGGTTAGCCGCAATTACCATAAGGATAGAGGGCACACCTAGGCTAAACCTCTCCCAAGTCGTAGAGCCAACTGCACCTATTGCTACATCTGCTTTGGAAAGTATTTGCGCTACATTATTTGCTTCGACTAAAACATTGACGTTAAGTGGGCTTAGTGTTGCCGCCTTTCTAATAGAATCTTTATGGGGACAATGCCGTCCTAGCAAAATGATAACTTCCTTGATTTTTCCAACTAATCGCGAATCTCCCAAAGCGTCAATTACTTTCTCAGTATAATTGTACTCGTCCACTCCCCCCATTGAAACAATAATAGTTGAAATACTGTTCGTTGTTCTATATTTTAGACTAGAGCTTCTCTGCAACTTAAACTCTGAACGAAGTAAAGTATATGAGGGACCACAAAATAATTGGCAACTTTTTGGTACGAGATCCTCGTATTTTTCTCGTAAAGAGCCGTAATTTTGGTCTACTAAAATGTCACATATGTGTTTTCGGTTAAATAGGTCGTCAATAACTAATATCTTCAAATCATATTTAGAAATGACCGTTTGCCACTTTTCGTCAATTCCATAGTGATCTATTACCACCCAGTCAGGCTTTTCTATTGAAATAATATCTGCGGTTTGACTTGCATCAATTTCTTGTTCAACTTCTAACCACTCCAAATATTTCTCGACTCCTGCAGTTTTTTTCACTTTCCTATTTGTTAAAGCAGGTCTAGCTAATACTCGAACCTTAAAACCAGACGTCTTCACTTTTTCTATTAAATTGCCCTCTAAATCTCTGCAGATAAAGACAATTTCTACACCCTTTTTGGCTAGCGCGTGCGCTAGCGTCAGACATCGCATAATGTGACCAGTGCCAATTCGAATCGAAGAATCAACTCTTAAAAGTACTTTCACTAGAGATTTCCACTTTCATGTAAAAGAGAGTACATGAGTTCCGCTTTTTTCCAGTCTTCTTCAGTGTCTATATCTTGCACAAGGTATCTTGGAAGTATGAATGGTCTACTAGCTGCCCCAAAAATTGGAACATCTTCTAACCAAGATTGTTTTTTACCCCAATAAAATTGACCTGCATCGTGAAAAGCTTCCGGCAAGTCCTGAGAGCGCGTACTTTGATATTCAGGGTAAAACATTTTTGAATGTCCACTTGCATCAATTGAAAAAGCTCGTTGTATGGGAAACGGGAACGATGTTGCAGAAAAACAATAACTTGCACCATATGAAGTCATTTCAGCATGCGACTTATTAATACTATTAGGAGTTACGAAGGGAGCCGTTGGATAAAGACAACAAATATCGTCTGCATGGATCCCTATTTGCTCAAGTTTCAATATCGCATCTTTGATAACTGATGACGTAGTAGCAAAATCATCTGCAAGCTGGGGCTCTCGCATAAACGGCACTACAGCTCCAGCCCCACAAGCAATTTCTTTGATTTCAGCATCATCAGTGGAAACAATTACCTCATCAAAGCAACCAGCGCTAAGTGCGGAAGAAATAGAATAAGATATAAGAGGCTTTCCATGAAAGTTCCTTATATTTTTTTTTGGTATTCTCTTGCTGCCACCGCGCGCAGGTATAATACAGAGCTTCACACAATTCCCTCTCTTAAAACTTTACAAACATACTGAAGGTCATCTTCTGTAATATCCTGGTAAAGTGGCAAGCTCAAGGCACTCTCGTAATACCGCTCGGAATTGGGAAACATCCCCTTTTCAAATCCCATTTTCTGATAGTAGGGTTGAGTATGAACTGGAATATAATGAACATTCACCCCAACCCCGTTTACCCTGAGATATTTAAATACTTCACCACGCGATTTAGATATATTCGAAAGCTTAAGCCGTATAGGATACAGATGCAATGAAGAATAACAATAACTGGATTGAAATGGGGTAGATACAGGCAATTCACTCAACAATTCGTCGTAAGCTTTTCGGTGTAAGTGTCTTTTTTCAATAAAGCTATCTAACTTGCCCATTTGAGACAAACCTAGAGCCCCTTGAATTTCTGTCATACGATAATTCAAACCAAGCTCTATTTGCTCATAGTACCATTCCCCTTCAGCTGCAGTAGCCATAAGCTTTGTGTCTCTAGTAACCCCATGACTTCTGAAAAGCGCCATTCTTTCCGCTAAAGATTCGTCATTAGTTGTCGCAACTCCACCCTCTGCTGTCGTTATTATTTTCACTGGATGAAAACTAAAAACGGTTATATCGGAATATCTGCAAGATCCGACTTTATCGTTTAGATAACTTCCACCAATTGCATGTGAAGCGTCTTCAATGATTTTAAAACCGAACCTTTGACTTAGCTCCCAAATCCGTTTCATATCGCAAGACTGGCCTGCGAAATGAACTGGAATTACAACATTAGGTAATTTGCCAAATTTTTCTGCTCTTTCAAGTTTTTGCTCTAGCAAATCGGGGCACATATTATAAGTTCTTTCGTCAACATCGACAAAATCGATATCTGCTCCACAATAGAGTACACAATTAGCTGAAGCTACGAATGTATTTGGAGTGGTCCATGCCAAGTCCCCTTTTTTTAAGCCTAATGCGAGACAGGCAATGTGGAGCGCAGAGGTGGCGCTATTGACAGCAATACCAAATTTACTTCCAGTGTAGTCGGCGACTCGCCTTTCAAAGGCTGGAACTTTAGGGCCCTGAGTTAGAAAATCGGACTGCAGTACTTCAAGTACTGCATCCATGTCCAACTGATTTATAGATTGCCTTCCATATGGAATCATAAGAACCTCTTAAGGATTTTGCTCTTCGTTCATCTGCAACAATTCATTGTGAGTTAACCATGTCTCATTATTACCCGAGTTATACTCAAAACCTTGGACCACAGGACGCCCTTTTTCACCAAGAGCATTGATCGAAAAATCAAAGTCAGCTTTGTGAGCGAACTGTATTGTTGGGCATATGACAAAATGATCTTGAAACTCTAATGTAAGATGACTGTCGTCTGCTGGGCACATAATTTCATGAAGTTTTTCCCCAGGTCTAATACCTACGATTTTGTGAGGTAAGTTTGGTGCCACTGCTTTAGCGAGTTCGGTCATAAACATAGAAGGAATTTTTGGAACAAATATCTCACCACCATGCATACGCGAAAAGTTTTTAAGAACAAACTCGACCCCTTGACGTAGAGTGATCATAAATCGAGTCATTTTTTCATGTGTAATCGGAATTTCAGTCGCACCTTCTGAAACTAATTTATTAAAGAAAGGAATAACCGAGCCTCTTGATCCAACAACGTTCCCGTATCTTACTACAGCAAACCGAGTTCTTTTATCTCCAACCATATTATTAGCCGCGACGAACAATTTATCAGATGCTAATTTTGTTGCGCCATATAGATTTATTGGATTTGCGGCCTTATCCGTTGAAAGCGCAATAACTTTTTCGACATTATTTTTTATACAAGCTTTGATAACATTTTCAGCTCCATTTACGTTTGTCTTTATGCATTCCATGGGATTGTATTCTGCTGCTGGAACTTGTTTTAGTGCAGCAGCATGAATTACAAAATCTACCCCGTCCATCGCCTCTGTTAAACGCACAGGATCACGTACATCGCCTATAAAATACCTCATGCAAGGCTGGTTAAAAACCTGTTGCATTTCATACTGCTTAAGTTCGTCACGTGAAAATATAATAATTTTCTTAGGCTTATACTTCTCTAATATAATTTGAGTGTATTTCTTACCAAAGGAACCAGTCCCACCTGTAATCAAAATAGTTTTATTATCAAACATTATTTATCCATTTAGTTAAAACAGTGAGTGAATCTCACCACCAATATATTGATCCATTGCGCTGCCCAAATCGAGGCCAACAGAATTATGTTTTTTCGCTATGTCCATAAAAGATTTTCCCGCTACGCCAGCGCCTACTAGAACCAGACTTCCTGGCACACATTCCTTCGATAGTTTTCGCTCTATAGTTTTATAAACGAATGGAAGTGGTTTATTTGTATACTTATACTTTGAGTTCGTAGCTGTTTTGAAGTGTGTGGGGATTTGAATATGAACAAATTCGAAAGAATTTCCGAATGCAGTATTCATCGCCTCCAAACTACCACTATTTATTATGATGACTTTCTTGGCATACGAAGCTAACTGTTCAATGATAGCGATGTTATTTAGTACAGCTATATTAAGCTTATCATCCGAATAGAGAATACTATCGCTATCAATTCGCGTAACGCCATCTAATACCGTGAGTAATCCCCTCCCTTGAAGGTTCTGTTTAAGACTGACACTTTTATCAGAATGATCGCGAATAAATCTATAGACACTTGGTACGCCCAAAACATCAGCATTTTTTACCGAGTTTATCAAATCGGTTCTTAAATCGTCCTCAACAGCTTTTGGAAGCTCAGTCCCCCACCAGTGCCTCTGCCTATTTTTTGAATCACTGCTATCAAAAGATGAGTGTTCATTATGAAAAATAAAACCTTCACCATCGCTCAAACGAATAAAGGAAAAACCCTTCCTGTCTTGGAGTTTCGCAATTACTAATGAAATGAATTTTTGGCGTTGCTCTTCCGAATATTTGACATCAATAAAACAGGCGCGGCTTTTGATTTTATCATAGAAAACGCTGACAGAATCTAAGAATTCATCTTTGACAGTAGGCAAAGCTTGGATAAACAGTCTCTCCGCATCCTTGAAATTGTCAAAATTAACTGAGTCATCAGCTGCAAACCCCGCCTGAGTTTTAAATTTAAGTTTCTCCAATATTGATAACGACGCGCGACGCGGATTGTAAAATTCATGTAATCCTTTTTCAAAATCACTATGTAATTTTACATAATTAACATAGGCAATTTTTTTATTTATACCCAATGAAGGTACTTTTAAAATACGTACGTTTTTTAAAAAGAATAATAAATTTTCCGGGTGAGAATGTCTAACCAGAACGTCAAACAACTTACTTTCCATCCAACCAAGAGCTTTGCGGGATACCCTTGAAAGCTCATAGTTCTTTACATATTCAATATGGAGTACTAAATCTTCTTGACTCGGCACTGAACCTGTCCATTCGATAAGTTTAATATTCAACCAAAATTCAAATACTGATTCGATACGTGTCAAATCAGCAAATTTAAATAAATAGCTAAGCAGTGGATTACGCTCGGAAAAATGAGTTTCTAACCTTTTAATAAGATAAAAGTCATCGTAACGGCATTGTGAAGTTCGGCAGAGATGTATAAATCTTTCAGTGAATGCGAATATGTCACGATCGAACGAAAAATCTCTCATTATTACATGCAATTCTTCACTGAAAAATATAGATGTAATTAAAGGCACTTTTAATCTTTCTATTACGTTTTGTGGAGTCAGAACAGATGGGTCATAAAGTGACCAGCATTCATTGTTAAAGTTTTCTAAATCCACCGACATCCAAAACTTTCGTCCTAGATCAGCCTCGTTTAATTCGAATGTAATACCTTGTTTGACAAAACCATAGTAATCACTAAGGATATTATCTAACCTAAAATAGTTAAAAACGAGATTACCTTTCTTCAGAAGCTCAACTGCTACAGAGGAGTTTCCACAAATAGCGATGTGTTGATAAAGCACATGCTCGTTCACAACAGGAATGTTGAGACTCTCGAAAAAATTCAAGTCTTTAGTAGAAGGATGTAGTTTAATATAAACTGAGTCCACCCCCTCAGTGCAAATTAACTTATTGAAGAGTCTTTCTACTGAAGATTTACAAAAGACAGAACTTAGGTAGATAACTATATTACATGAACGAGCATTGACTAATTCTCTTAAGCTCTCTCTTACGTCAATTATAGATTTAGGTTCAAGAACGCGATTAACAACAACCATCTTGGTTTTTGTATTATTTGGGGATAGCTTCGTGTACACGTTCCTCGAATGATAATTTCTAAGCAGTGCCCAATCAAAATCTAATGCTGGAAAGTTTTCCGTAACCTCAGCATGCTGGATGTAAATTGTTTCTAATCCTAAATATTGAGCAACTTTCGTAAAAGCTACAGGTTTTGGTGAATGATCGTTTGCTATGACGAACTTATAATCTCTTGGTAAGGCTTTTAAACTGTAGAGTGCTTGAACAAAAAATACAATATAGTTGTAAGACTGATGCAAAGATGAAATTCTAATTTCAGCTTTTTTTGTAAATTGCTCTAAAATTCCTGACTTCAAGACATGAAAAAGATTGAAGTCGTCTTTTACCTTCACTTTGCTTTGCGAAGAAATCCACTCGGATATATTGATCCGCTTAATTGACTTTTCGTTCTTCGATACTAAATTTTCTAAGAACTCGATCTCTCTCAAGTTGTTCGCAGTTGAAGCAAAAGTAATAAATCCATTTTTTGGGAGGTAATGAGGCTGAAGTAAAATGTGAACTGAAATCTCGCTGACTTTTTCTGTTAAGAACTTGATCGCATTTCCAGAACTCACCATTCCGGCTTTATTAACAATAGATTTATATTCGAATCTGTCTATTTTTTCGCCTAAAATTTCGTCATAAGTGTTGTTTGTCTCAATTACAGATAAAACTTTCCCAAAGCCTGAAACTAAATGGTTTATTAAATTGGCATTATAATGGTTCATCTTCGATGCCCTGTTGCTCATTTCTATATATCTTGAGAATACATAGGCCCTTTTTAAGGTCAACTATCTCCTTCTCAAATTTGATATTTTTGCTGATCAAGATCGACTCCCAGTCCGCTATTATTTCCTGCTCTTGGGCACGATTAAAATCATCCAAGTAAACATGTATTGTGCAATTAGGAAAGCAGTCCAAAATTAAAGGCAACGCTGGGAAGCGAGCTTTATTATTCGTATTTCCGGGTGGTCCATCAACAAGTACCATAACCTTTGAGCTAGCATTGAGTCCCTTGGCCATCCTCTTAAGTGTTGCAATACAAGTATAGAATCTATAGCTGAAATTTTCGTAACTTACGTTTCGCAGTTTTCCATAAATCAAATTTACTCTGCTATCTAAGTTTAACGTTTCTAGAAGATTGGAGGTCTTAGCGAAGTACTCCTTATGATGCTCGAATGAAAAAAGTTTGCAGGGATTAGAACTGCTTAATTTAGCGAGTAAGCAAGTCGATAAACCACTTCCGAATTCCACAATACCGTCAAACTTATGCAGTGTTACGTCAGTTATAAGCCGAATAGCAAGATCAGGTGCAATTGTCCAACCCTCAAAACTTAAAGGAATTTCGCCACTTTCAAAAAATTTACTAAGTTGAATTTGTTGATTCACAAGCGTCGGTAATTCGCTATTTAACTCCTTAAAATTATAGGAGGTATTAGAATCTATTGTCTTTAACTGCTTTTTAGTGTGTCCGAAGCCTGCAATGAGTAAACTTTCAATATTGTCAATACGGTCTTTAATTTCATTTACCGATCTTAATAAAGAGTTTTGCTCCGCTATAGCTTGGCCTAAATCAGATATCATTTTTTCTAAATGCAAAAGTAAATCTTCTGTTGCAGTGTGATCACACTCTTCATTTTTTGTTCGTGATGTCAATTTAAAGCTCCGTCTCAGTTATTTTGATATCTCAGTCCTTATTTCGGCATTCCACAACCCCATACTTAACATAGTGGTATAATGGATTTAGCCCAGCTTCTGCAACATCTGGATTAGAAATAAGATATTTGATGGTCGAAAACTCTTCCGATGGGTCGTTACCTATTAGCCAACCTTCAATTAGGTAATGTTCAATGGGGGATTTGCCAATGTCTTGAGACAGGTACTTTTCTCGATACCATTCTTCATCAAAAAAGCCAGATGCATTAATTGCTGCCTTTTGCCTTTTAATGAGTCTTTTAAGTGCTAATGAATTGGAAAAAATGTTTGAAATATATCGTGCTGCGACATTATTGAGCCTAAGAGCTTTCTCACTCGTAAACCTTAAAGAGTCTAGCTCTTTTGATTTAGCCTCAAGCTCTTTATCTAGATCTTGCGAATTACTGACTCTGTTACAAGAACTCTTGACTTGATTTTTAGGGCTATCATCGAGACGCTTCTCATATTCTTTTGCCATTAAATCCATATAGCCACACATCTCTTGAAGCTGAGATAACAAAAGTATATTTTCCTTCTCGAACTCTGAGATATTTTTCATTTTTACTTTACCCTTTAATAAAGACCCAAAAGCGTCGTAAGTTTATTGCTATTATGTATGCCACATTTTAGAAGCGATTTTACGACAAATTTTACCAGTTGCAACATCGATAAATTTTACTGATAAAAAAAACCCCGTTTTAACGGGGTTTTTTATCTATAAACTTAATACTTTCAGTATAGTTTAGCGAGTATTAATTACTCTTCAGTTGCTTCTACTGCTTCTTCTTCAGCTTCTACAACTGGACGGTCAACTAGCTCAACATATGCCATTGGGGCATTGTCGCCAGCACGGAAACCGCATTTAAGAATGCGAGTGTAGCCGCCTGGACGAGCTTCGTAACGAGGACCAAGCTCGTTGAATAGTTTACCTACAACCTCTTTGTCACCAGTGCGGGCGAAAGCTAGACGGCGGTTTGCAACGCTGTCTTCTTTAGCCATAGTGATTAGAGGCTCGATTACGCGACGTAATTCTTTCGCTTTTGGTAACGTAGTTTTGATCACTTCGTGCTTGACCAAAGAACCGGCCATGTTTTTGAACATAGCTTGACGATGGCTGCTGTTGCGATTCAACTGACGACCACTCTTACGATGGCGCATAGTTTTATCCTTCTCTACAAATCAGTTTGATAAAAACCTGATTAATCTTTTTCAGCGATGCTCTCTGGCGGCCAGTTTTCTAGGCGCATACCTAGAGAAAGACCACGAGATGCTAGAACATCTTTGATTTCAGTTAGCGATTTCTTACCAAGGTTTGGCGTTTTAAGTAGCTCAACCTCAGTGCGCTGTACCAGGTCACCAATGTACTGGATAGCTTCTGCTTTCAAACAGTTTGCAGAACGTACTGTTAGCTCTAGGTCATCTACTGGACGAAGCAGAATCGGATCGAATTCTGGCTTCTCTTCTTTCGCTTCTGGCTCAGACACATCACGTAGGTCTACGAATGCATCTAGCTGTTCAGCTAGGATAGTAGCAGAACGGCGGATCGCTTCTTCAGGATCCAAAGTACCGTTCGTCTCCATGTCGATGATTAGTTTGTCTAGGTCTGTGCGTTGTTCAACACGAGCAGACTCTACACTGTAAGCAATACGTTCAACTGGGCTGTATGAAGCGTCTACTAACAAACGACCAATTGGACGATCATCTTCTTCAGAGGAGCGACGGGTAGAAGCTGGTACATAACCGCGACCCATTTCTACTTTAATGCGCATGCTGATTTCAGCTTCGCCAGTTAAAGTACAAATAACGTGGTCAGGGTTTGTAATTTCTACGTCGCCATCATGCTGAATATCACCAGCAACAACAGGGCCAGCGCCAGATTTCACTAGAGTTAGGGTTGCCTCAGTTTTACCTTCAAGGCGAACCGCTAAACCTTTAAGATTTAGCAAGATTTCAATTACGTCTTCCTGAACACCTTCTTTGGTGCTGTACTCGTGAAGAACGCCGTCAATTTCTACCTCGGTAACTGCACATCCTGGCATAGATGACAGTAAAATACGACGTAGGGCGTTACCTAGAGTATGGCCAAAGCCGCGCTCTAGTGGTTCCAAAGTTACTTTGGCACGAGTAGGAGAAACGTTTTCGATCTCAACTAATCTCGGTTTTAGGAATTCAGTCACAGAACCCACAATGCTTCCTCTTTAGTTAGCTTTACTTAGAGTAAAGTTCGACGATCAACTGTTCGTTAATTTCCGCAGACAGGTCAGTTCTTTCAGGAACGCGCTTGAAAGTGCCTTCCATTTTGCTGCTGTCTACTTCAATCCAGGTTGGCTTCTCACGTTGGTCAGCCAGTTCCAAAGCAGCAACAATACGCGCTTGCTTCTTAGCCTTTTCACGAACAGAAACCACGTCTTCGGCAGAAACGTTAAACGATGGGATGTTCACAACTTGACCATTTACCATGATCGCCTTGTGGCTAACTAGCTGACGTGCTTCTGCACGAGTGCTAGCGAAACCCATACGGTAAACTACGTTGTCAAGACGCTGTTCTAAAAGCTGTAGCAAGTTTTCACCTGTGTTGCCTTTTAGACGTGCAGCTTCTTTATAGTAGTTGCGGAATTGCTTTTCCAGTACGCCGTACATACGACGAACTTTTTGTTTTTCACGCAGCTGAACACCGTAGTCAGACAGACGGCCACGACGGGCACCGTGCTGACCAGGCGCTGTATCGATTTTACATTTAGAATCGATTGCGCGAACGCCGCTTTTTAGGAACAGGTCTGTTCCTTCGCGACGGCTAAGTTTGAGTTTTGGACCCAAATATCTTGCCATGATCTTTCTCCAACTGTCCGTCGATTAAACGCGACGTTTTTTCGGTGGACGACAACCGTTGTGAGGAATAGGGGTCACATCGGTAATGTTTGTGATCTTATAACCTGTAGCGTTAAGAGCACGGATCGCAGACTCACGGCCTGGACCTGGACCTTTAACGAAAACTTCAAGGTTCTTAAGACCGTATTCTTGTGCAGCAACACCTGCACGCTCAGCAGCTACCTGTGCAGCAAATGGGGTAGATTTACGTGAACCACGGAAACCTGAACCACCAGATGTCGCCCATGCTAGTGCATTGCCTGAACGGTCTGTAATAGTCACAATTGTGTTGTTGAAAGACGCATGGATATGAGCCATACCGTCTGCAACCTGACGTTTAGCGCGCTTACGCGTGCTACGAGCTGGTGCTTTAGCCATAACTTACTCCCCGTTTACTTCTTAATTGGCTTACGAGGACCTTTACGGGTACGCGCATTAGTTTTAGTGCGCTGACCACGTAGAGGCAAGCTACGACGGTGGCGAATACCACGGAAGCAACCCAGGTCCATCAAACGTTTGATGCTCATAGAGACTTCACGGCGTAGGTCACCTTCAACGGTGAATTTAGCCACTTCGTCACGAAGCTTATCAATAGTAGCTTCGTCTAGCTCTTTGATTTTTGTATTTTCTGCAACACCAGCACCCGCACAAATGCTTTTCGCACGTGTGGGACCAACGCCATAGATCGCTTGGATAGCGATTACAGCATGCTTGTGCTCAGGAATGTTAATGCCAGCGATACGGGCCATTAACAGCACTCCTCTTGTTTATTTGTCGACGACCTAAAAAGCCCGATAGGATACTTACCCGTCGACTAAATTGCAAATTAAGGTTCAAAATACTTTAAAACAAAACTAGCAGAACCAGACAAGTACTATCTAGGTTCTGCTTACTTAGCTTTGCGAATATCTTGTTCCGCTTAGATTAGCCCTGACGCTGCTTATGCTTTGGGTCAGAACTGCAAATTACACGCACAACGCCGTTGCGCTTGATAACTTTACAGTTACGGCAAATCTTTTTTACTGATGCACGAACTTTCATTACATCTTTCCCCTTTCTATCAATATTAAGGGGCTAACTTATCGGCCGTAGCCTTTAAGGTTAGCTTTCTTCAGCACAGACTCATATTGACTAGACATCAAATGTGTCTGTACTTGTGCCATAAAGTCCATGATAACTACTACGATAATGAGAAGCGACGTACCACCGAAGTAGAACGGCACATTCCAAGCAATTAGCATGAATTCAGGCACTAAACAAATAAAGGTTATGTACAGTGCGCCAGCCAGTGTAAGGCGAGTCATTACCTTGTCAATGTATCGTGACGTTTGCTCACCCGGGCGGATGCCTGGGATGAACGCGCCAGACTTCTTCAAGTTATCTGCTGTATCACGCGGGTTGAAAACCAACGCCGTGTAGAAGAAGCAGAAGAAGATAATCGCAGCTGCGTATAACATCACGTACAGCGGTTGACCAGGAGATAGCATAAGCGCTACATCTTGCAACCACGCTGTTGATTCATTCTGTCCGAACCATCCTGCGATGGTACCCGGGAACAGAATAATGCTAGAAGCAAAGATTGGTGGAATTACACCAGCAATGTTGACTTTTAGCGGTAAATGGGTGCTTTGCGCAGCAAAAACCTGACGGCCTTGCTGACGTTTTGCGTAGTTTACCACAATTCTGCGCTGTCCGCGCTCTACAAATACAACTAGGTATGTAAGAGCGATAACAATCACGCCAATCAACAGTAGGAACAACAAGTTAATGTCGCCCTGCCTTGCTTGTTCCGCAGTCTGACCTATCGCTGTTGGCAGACCGGCAACAATACCAGCAAAAATCAATATAGAGATACCGTTACCAATACCTCGTTCGGTAATTTGCTCACCCAACCACATAAGGAACATAGTTCCTGTGACTAGGCTCACTACTGCCGTAAAGTAGAATCCGAAGCCAGGGTTTATCACCAATCCATTAATCAGGTTAGGCAAACCAGTCGAAATTCCAATTGATTGGAAGATAGCCAATACAAGCGTTAGATAACGCGTGTACTGACTAATTTTACGACGGCCTGCTTCGCCTTCTTTTTTAAGCTCCACCATCGGTGGGTGAACCACCGAGAGCAACTGCATGATAATGGATGCAGTAATGTATGGCATAATGCCCAAAGCCAGAACGGATGCACGCTCAAGCGCACCACCAGAGAACATGTTAAACATTTCTACAATGGTGCCTTTTT
This sequence comes from Alteromonas sp. CH_MED4-4, assembly GCF_037029575.1. Lineage (NCBI taxonomy): Bacteria > Pseudomonadati > Pseudomonadota > Gammaproteobacteria > Alteromonadales > Alteromonadaceae > Alteromonas > Alteromonas sp. CH_MED4-4. The sequence continues at coordinate 44,456 of NZ_JAYMEU010000012.1, forward strand.
GTTGCTCGAACAAGTCAGCAAGTACAGCTGGATCGATGCCAGGGATAGGAACGTAAGAACCTAGTCTGAATACAACAATCGCACCAAGTACGAACAACAATCTTGCCTTAAGCTCACTCAAGCCGCTTTTAGCGCCTGAATCCAATCCTGGTTTAGCCATCTAGCTTATTCCTCTACTTTACCGCCAGCAGCTTCAATCGCTTCTTTAGCGCCTTTAGTAACCTTTAACCCGCTTACTGTAACAGCGCGTGAAACTTCACCGCTCTTAACAACTTTAACGAACTGGATTTCTTTCTTAACGATACCAGCTGCTTTTAAAGTCTCAAGAGACGCAGTATCACCATCAACCTTCGCGATTTCAGCAAGAGTTACTTGATCAGTAACAAAGCTCTTGCGTGAAGTGAAACCGAACTTAGGAAGACGACGCTGGATAGGCATCTGACCACCTTCGAATCCTGGCTTAACGCGGCCACCTGAACGGCTTTTTTGACCTTTGTGACCGTGGCCACTCGTTTTACCAAGACCTGAGCCGATACCACGACCAGAACGCTTACCAGTAGGCTTTGAACCTTCGGCTGGAGAAATTGTATTTAAACGCATGTCTTACTCCTCCACTATCTCAACCATGTAATATACACGGTTGATCATGCCACGAACGGCTGGGGTATCTTCCAGTTCACGAACATGGTTGATTTTACGAAGGCCTAAACCTTTAAGCGTAGCTTTGTGCTTTGGCAGACGGCCAATTGCACTTTTAGTTTGCTTTACTTTAATCGTTGCCATGTCTGATTACCCCAAAATTTCTTCTACAGACAATCCACGCTTCGCAGCAACTTTCGCCGGGCTGTTCATTTCTGTCAGCGCGTTGATTGTTGCACGTACAACGTTGATTGGGTTTGTAGAGCCGTAACATTTTGAAAGTACGTTTTGTACACCAGCTACTTCAAGTACTGCACGCATCGCACCACCAGCAATAATACCGGTACCTTCAGATGCTGGCTGCATGTAAACTTTAGAGCCAGAGTGACGACCTTTAATCGGGTGCTGTAACGTGTGACCGTTAAGGTCTACGTCAACCATGTTGCGACGTGCCTTTTCCATTGCTTTTTGGATTGCAGCAGGTACTTCACGTGCCTTACCGTAACCAAAACCAACGCGACCGTTACCGTCACCCACTACTGTCAATGCAGTGAAACTAAAGATACGACCACCTTTAACCACTTTAGATACGCGGTTTACGGCGATCAATTTCTCTAGAAATTCACCATTTTGAACGTCTTGTTTAGCCATTATAAACTCCTAGAACTGAAGACCAGCTTCGCGAGCTGCATCAGCTAATGCTTTAACGCGACCGTGGTATTGGAAACCACTGCGATCGAAAGCCACTGTTTTAATGCCTTTCTCAAGAGCGCGCTCTGCGATTGCTTTACCGACTACCGTCGCTGCTTCAGCGTTACCTGTAGACTTAAGATCTTTTGCAAGATCTTTCTCAACAGTTGAAGCCGCTGCCAACACTTCAGAACCGCATGGAGCGATTAGCTGAGCGTAGATGTGGCGAGGTGTACGGTTAACTACCAAGCGATGCGCGGCCAGTTCACGAATTTTTGCTCGTGCGCGAGTAGCGCGACGAATGCGAGCTGTTTTCTTATCCATCGTATCACCCACCTACTTTTTCTTAGCTTCTTTACGACGTACGTGTTCGTCAGCGTAACGTACACCTTTACCTTTGTAAGGCTCTGGTGGACGGTAACCACGAATGTTCGCCGCAACCTGACCAACCACCTGCTTATCGGCGCCTTTAACGACGATTTCAGTTTGGCTAGGAGTTTCAACCGTAATGCCTTCAGGCATTTCGTATGCTACAGGGTGAGAGAAACCTAGTGTAAGGTTTAGTTTGTTACCTTGTGCTTGTGCACGGTAACCAACACCTAACAACTGAAGTTTTTTCTCAAAACCTTCTGAAACACCTTGAACCATTGCGTTAAGGATAGAGCGCGCAGTACCAGCCTGTGCCCAACCGTCAACAAAGCCTTCACGTGGAAGTGCTTTAAGTTGGTTCTCTTCCTGTGCAACTTCTACAGCGTCGTTGAAAACGCGGGTCAAAGTGCCTTTACTACCTTTAACAGTAACTTCTTGACCAGAGATAGAAACTTCTACACCTGATACAACGTCTACTGGGGCTTTTGCTATACGTGACATTTCAACTCCTCCGTTATGCTACATAACCGATGATCTCACCGCCCATGCCAGCGTTACGCGCTGCACGGTCAGTCATCACACCTTTAGAAGTCGACACGATAGCTACGCCTAAACCACCCATAACCTTTGGAAGCTCATCTTTTTTCTTATAGATGCGCAGACCAGGACGGCTTACACGTTCGATAGTGTCAATTACTTGCTTGCCTTCGAAGTACTTAAGCGTAACTTCTAAAACAGGCTTAACGTCACCAGAAGCAGCGAAGTCAGTAATATAACCTTCAGCTTTCAATACTTCACAGATTGCAACGCGAAGTTTTGAAGAAGGCATAGTTACAGAAACTTTCTGTGCCATCTGGCCGTTACGGATGCGGGTAAACATATCCGCGATAGGATCTTGCATGCTCATTATCAGCTACTCCTTACCAGCTGGCTTTCTTAAGGCCAGGGACTTCACCGCGCATCGCTGCTTCGCGAAGCTTAATACGGCTAAGACCGAATTTGCGTAGGTAACCATGTGGACGACCAGTAACACGACAACGGTTACGTTGACGAGACTTACTAGAGTCACGTGGCAGTTGTTGTAGCTTCAGAACAGCGTCCCAACGCTCATCTTCAGAAGCGTTAACATCGCTGATAATCGCTTTAAGTGCGGCGCGCTTTTCAGCATACTTAGCTACTAGCTTAGTACGCTTAGCTTCACGTGCCTTCATTGATTCTTTTGCCATAACCCTACACCCCTACTTTTTGAATGGGAAGTTAAACGCGTCCAGCAGAGCACGTGCTTCTTCATTTGTATTCGCACTGGTAGTGATAGTGATATCCATACCGCGAACCTTATCCACTTTATCGAAATCGATTTCAGGGAAAATGATTTGCTCACGCACGCCCATGCTGTAGTTACCACGTCCGTCGAATGATTTAGGATTCAAACCACGGAAGTCGCGAACACGTGGGATAGCGATTGAAATCAAACGCTCTAGGAATTCCCACATACGCTCGCCGCGTAGGGTTACTTTACAGCCAATCGGATAACCTTCACGGATTTTAAAACCCGCTACTGATTTTCTAGCAACTGTAACAACAGGCTTCTGACCGGCGATAGCCGTCATGTCAGCTTGAGCATTCTCAAGTACCTTTTTGTCAGCAACTGCTTCACCTAAACCCATGTTTAGAGTGATTTTTTCAATCCGAGGGACTTGCATGACGCTTTTGTATCCGAACTGCTTAGCAAGTTCAGCTACTACTGTTTCTTTATAGAAATCATGCAGTTTCGCCATCGTACTCTCCAATATAATTAAACAAGTTCGCCGTTAGACTTGAAGAAACGTACTTTCTTCTCATCTTCGAAACGGAAACCAACGCGATCTGCTTTGCCCGTTGCCGGGTTAACAATCGCAACATTAGAAACGTGAATAGAAGCTTCTTTCTCAACGATGCCACCAGCTACGCCCAGTTGTGGGTTTGGCTTAGTGTGCTTCTTAACGAGATTAACGCCTTCTACAATTACACGGTTATCAGCAATAAGCACTTTAAGGACTTTGCCTTGTTTGCCTTTGTCTTTACCCGCTAATACGACTACTTCATCATCACGACGAATTTTATTAGCCATTATCGTGACTCCTTATAGTACCTCTGGGGCCAATGAGATGATTTTCATGAAGTTTTCACTTCTCAACTCACGGGTAACCGGGCCAAAGATACGCGTACCAATTGGTTGCTTGTTAGCATTAAGCATAACAGCCGCGTTACCGTCAAAACGAATGGTAGAACCATCTGCACGACGAACGCCTTTTCTAGTACGCACCACCACTGCATTCAGTACGTCACCTTTTTTAACTTTACCGCGAGGAATTGCTTCCTTAACAGTAACTTTGATGATGTCACCGATACCTGCATAACGGCGATGCGAGCCACCAAGAACCTTAATACACTGAACCCTGCGAGCGCCGCTGTTGTCTGCAACGTCCAGGTTAGTTTGCATTTGGATCATGTTAGTGCTCCGCTCTTAAAATTAAGACTCTCCCGAGTCGTTAGTGCTGCTAAAAACAACTGGATGTCGTTGCTTTTATGTACATACCCCCATAAAAAGGGCGCGAAATAATAACAGAAAACATTTGGAAGTGATAGCGGTAAATTGAATTATTTTTAAACTATGTGAGCAATAAAAAAGCCCCGACTAAAAGTCGGGGCTGATAACCACGTCATAGGTTATCAAGCAGGATCTTTTAGGCGATTTTCATTACTTACAAGCTGCTTACTCAAGTGCCTGTAAAGGCTCTCTTTCAACCGGCTTACACCAACAGGTTTTGATATGAAGTCATCCATGCCGGATTTCAAGCATTTTTCTTTGTCGCCGGTTAACGCATTTGCGGTTAATGCAATTATTGGGATGTCCCGTGCCTTGTCTCCCATTGACCTAATTAGCTTTGTCGCCTCTAATCCATCCATTACAGGCATATGGCAGTCCATCAAAATGATTGTGTAGGGTGACTTTCCTTTTAATGCGCCTTTAACTTTTTCTACTGCCTCTTCACCGTTTTCTGCTAAATCGGCGGTAATACCTATCTCTTTTAGTTGCTCTTTAATGACAAGCTGATTTATTTCATTGTCTTCAACTATTAGTGCTTTAAACGCGCTCAGCTCCTGTTTAGACGGGATATAAACAGCATTATGGCCACATGCTTTTTCGGCTACGGTGCCTGCGTTAGCATCGTCTAGCATGAGGGTTACGATAAATCGCGCCCCCACGCCTAAATCGCTGCACACCTCAATTTTACCACCGTAATGCTTCACGATTTGACTGACTATAGACAACCCTAAGCCTGTCCCACCATATCTTCGCTGCGTCGAGTTTTCTGCTTGAACGAACGGCGAGAAAATGAGCTTTTGCTGTTGCTCGCTAATTCCGATCCCTGAATCAGTCACAATTAATTTTACTCTAAACCGCCCTTTTCCGTATCGGGTGCTTTTAGTTTCAACCGTTACCTTCCCCTCTTTTGTGAATTTAATAGCGTTATTCAATAGGTTAATCAGAATTTGCCCAATTCTTAGTTTGTCAGCTATGAAGGTTTTGCCCTCAACCCCCTTTGTGCTTACTGAAAGCTCAATACCTTTCTCGTGAGCTAGCCGCGTGAACATCGGCACTTGCTCTTCTATGGTGTCAGCAAGGTTGGTGGGCGATTCTTCAAACGACATGTTGCCAGAGTCGATTTTAGAAAAATCCAATATATCATTCACGATGTTGAGTAATGAATCTGCACTTTTCATAGCAATAGAGGCATGTTCTAGCTGGGTAGAATTTAGCGAGGAACTAATAAGTGCCTCCAGCATGCCCTGAACCCCATGAATTGGTGTTCTTATTTCATGGCTCATATTCGCAAGGAATTCACCTCGTGCTTTCAACGCGCTTTCTGCCATATCCGTTTTTTGCTGCAAGATGGTTTTGTCCAAGTGTTGCTGCGTTATGTCGACTGTAGCACCAATTACCTTAACGCAACGGTCATTTTCCATGACCGGATGAGCGCGGCTTTGTAACCAACGGGTTTCTCCCGCATCGGTGCGAACTTCAAGTTCATAGGAAAAGTCTTCGCCGGTTTTTATCATCTGATTGAACTGGGCGACGTATTTATTCCGCTGGTCTTCATCAACCACGAATTTAATCACGTCTTCTGGCTTTACTACTTTTTCTCCATGCACATGCAGCATTCGCTTCAGTGCACCAGACCAAATCAATGCTCCGGTATCAATATTTAACTCCCATGTACCTACACCGGCAAGGTTAGTCACTTGGTGTAATAACGAGTTTCTCTCTTCTAATATCGCTTTTTGCGCATTGAGATTACTTATCGCTTGTTGACGCTCTAATTCGTTGCCTATCCACGAAGCAAGCAAAAGTAAATAATCCATCTCTAAGGGCGTAAAGGGTGTGTCCCGTGGACCGAGAGATGAGAAGTTTACTGTACCGAAAAATTCACCATGTACTCGCACTGGTGAAGCGAGATAACTCTTTAATGTGTATTTTTCAAAACACGGATGCGAGGCACCTGGCGCAGTATCTATATTGTGATAAGCCACAACAGCATCGCTGTTCACCACGTCTGCACAGTAAGTGTCTGGTAATGCGAAGGTCGTATTTAATGATATGTCGTTATCGGGCGTAATAACGCTAAGAACACGATAATTATCGCCTTGAATGTTACTTACAATCCCTGTTTCCAACCCGAGTATTTCCGTACCTATGCTTAGCAAGCTCTCGAGCTTTTTATCAAATGAAAGTGCTTTGTCATTTGATATGGTTTGTAGATCTTTAATGATACTCATGAGGATTTTCGCCCTCCCAGACAGCAAGTAAAAAGGCCAACGTTTTTAGCGTTGACCTTTTAAACTTACGTGAAATATACGCAGATGAAAGTTTTCACCCTTATCAATTAGTATAATAAATGTACTAACCGATTAATAAAGCACGTTAATTTCATATCCCGTTGGCGTATCCGCTGGCTCAACAGTAACTATGTAGTTTTCTTCCTCTGTAAAGCCAAACAGCGCGGTTCTATCAAGCAGCACCTGCTCCTCGTTGTCATCTTCGTATACGGCAATCACTTCATAATAGTCTGACGGCAGCACTTCACTGGTACTTTCAGCAAATTCAAGATTCTGTATATCGTACTCGGCAGTATCAATGGTTTCGTCATTTCTTACCAAGTAGAAGTCTACGTCATCAAAGTCGCTAACTAAGTTGATGAAGTTTACTGTCTTATCGTAGGCCTGAGGCAAACCACTTTCTACAAAGGTTGCTGCGCCTAATTTATTGTTGGTGTTGTAGATAAGAATAGCCTTACTCTCACCCTGATTAAGCGTAATTAGCTTGTTGCTCAGTGACGTTACTGTACCTGATGGGTCGGTTACGGTAACGCGATAATCGCCATAGCGGATAGTACTAAACTCAGACAACTCGCCCGCCGCGAGTGTAAAACTGACGTCCTCTTCATCAGTGTTTCCACCAAAGGTAACCTGAAGCTCTGCATCCAGATTCGTAGAATTGTAAATACGATACTGTGAATCTGCTTCTACATCTGTAAGCGCCGTAACTGATGAAGAGTTAAGAATAGTGTCTACAACTAGCCCTTCTTGAATTGCGCCACTGACATCGCGCAGTGTCATCAGATACTCAGTTTCGTATACAAAATCGATGGTTTGCGATTCAAATATAACATCGTCACTTCCTGGTTCGGTCAAATAAATCGTGTACTCGCCCTCATCGAAGTATTCACTGTCATCATCTGCATCCCAGAAGTCAAATTCAATCATGTCGCCCGTTGTAACCGTGCCAAGGAAGTTGGCTGCTTCAAACGGGTCGCCAGACTCACTCATGTAGAAATCATAAGAAGATTCATCTACTGCTACCGACAAAGCGAATAGGCGGAAGTGATCTTCCAATGTTTCGCGCTTATAAGAATAGGTGTTAAAAACGGGGTTACTAAAGTCACCACTCATCACAACAATGGTCTTATAACCGGTTTTTAAGTTAACGGTAATTTCGTCAATAAAAACTTCTTGGTCGTCTGAATCAGTTCGAATGAACTCGAGTTCTAATTCTCCATCATCCATAGAGTACATTGACGTAGTATCACCAAATTGAGCAGAGCCAAAGCTATCGCCATCAACTTCACGCATTTCTACATTGGCACCGTTAGGCGAAGCGTTGTAAAACTGAATGTAAGCATACGAATAATCTGAGCTACTGCTGCCTGAGCCACCACAAGCGGTAAGCCCAAGCAGTGCAATAAGCCCAATTGCCACTGTTTGGAACCATGTTCCACGAAGCAAAGATTGAGAGGTCAATTGCATAAATTGAATGTCCTTTGAAGTTGTTCTTGGTTGGATAAAGCCTGCGTAAAAGCAAATAGGCACATGTAGAGAGTGCTGATCTTGGCACGCACAATACAGCGATATGGCTATGTGAATAGGGCTTAGTTCGCAGCTTTACGTCAACTTTGCAAAGCTGACCTTTCTTTATGGAAAGTTGACATTCAAGCTTCTAAAAATGCTGGTAAAAGGCATAGATGTGCGAATAAACGTAAGCAAACCGCGCACAAAACTGACACAAAAAAAAGCCTGCATAAGCAGGCTTTAACTGTGTCTTAGGGAGACGGGATTACTTACTCATATGAGTATGATAGTGTCACACCGCTGTATGACGAATAAGCGCGAATACCAATGTGCCATGTGCCTGACGCTGGCGCGTCGAATGTACATACTTCGCTGTTGCCATTTTGATAAGGACGACAATCATAGCTATTCGTTTCTGGCTGTGAGCCAAACTTCACGTATAGATCGGCATCGCCTGAACCACCAGAGGTACGAATAGTCATCTGCGTTACACCTTCAGGAATCGTCCAAGTGTAGCGGTCCCAGTTTCTGCGCGTACCTGAAAGGCCGGTTAGCTGACCTGATACTGGTTCTACGCCAGGCTCAGAGCCGCCACCGCCACCAGTACCGCCACCGGCACAACCGTTGGTGTTAAGGTAATTATAGGCATCAGCAAGCTGCATTAAGCCATAACCGTAGAAGTTATCACGACCCGCACTGCCTTTATCTTCTGCCGTTGCATTAAGTGCACTACGAATTTGGTTGTTTGAACACTGCGGGAAGTAACTCCACACTAGTGCTGCACCACCAGCTACGTGTGGCGTCGCCATAGATGTACCGCTGAGTGAAGCGTAGGTATTTGTTGGATAGGTAGACTGAACTGCACTGCCTGGCGCGGCAATTTCAACCTGATCGTTATATTGGCTGTAGCTTGCACGATTTTCGTTTGAGTCTACTGCCGCAACTGACATTACTGCATCATATGAAGCAGGGTAAGACTTCGCACTGTTACCATCGTTACCTGCCGCCGCAACTAACAACATGCCTGCATCTGTGAAGCTCTGCATTGCATTTCGCTCGGTAGTTGACGAACTGCCGCCACCTAAGCTCATGTTAACAACGTTCGAGCCGGCATCCTGACATTGGGTGATAGCATCGATAAGGTCAGATGCGTAAGTCCATTGGCCATTGTCGTTAAAGATTTTAACGATATGCATATCCACGCCAGGATACACACCAACTACACCTTCGTTATTATCGTATGCTGCAATGGTGCCCGCTACGTGGGTACCGTGACCGTTACCATCGTTATACCAGTTACCTACAGCACTATTATTTGCCTGACCTGTAACGCCATCGTTGGTTCCAGGCAAATCTGGGTGACCCAGGTTGTAACCTGTATCGATGATACATACTTTGCGAGCCGTAGTATCTGACTGTGCAAATTGATTAGCCTGCACCATGGTGTAGCCGTAAGGCGTGGTCTGCGCCATAGGCTTACGACGAACGTCCACTTCAATACTTTCTACGTTTGGATTTTTACGAAGCTTGTTCAGCGCTGACTTACTCATCGTCGCCGCTACCATTTTATGCTTCTTAAGCTCTTTCTTAATTGCACCACCTGCTTTTCTTACTTCTGATTTAGCAGACGCGATATCGAAAGGCTTTTTACCTTTTACTTTGGCACTTGAGATTTGACCTTTACCTTTTAATGCACTCACTTCAACCGTTTCACTGGTCATCTCGTCTTTGAACTTGATGATGTAACGCTCTTGGTCAGTGGTGACAAGACGATCGACAGTCAATCGCTTACCTAGTGCTTGTTTTAGGGTTTGAGGCTTTTCTTTAACTTTTACCAGACCTTCGCCTGCTGCCATTGCAGAATTACCCATTAAGCCAAGTGATACAGCTAGAGCAGCTGCTGTTAGACATGTGTGTTTCTTATTTAATTTTGAGTTCAAAATTTATTTCCTGTTTTATCTGTCTTATTAACTTCAGCACTGTTTTATTCCGTGCTTTGGAAGCTATTTGTTATTAAATGACATACAGGTATAACCATTACCTCATACGAAAAGCTCATCCATGACAACCGACGCAACTGCGTTGCAACGACCTACCCGTTTGTCAGGTATGCAAATAAACGGTATTACCAATTATTTACAGAGCTCATATTAGGCGGCGAATCAGGCTGTTGAGTATGTTGCCTTAACCCTGGTGAGCATTTTTAATACCTTTAAAAATGCACAAAAAAACAACACAACTTATAAAGAGCGCGCCAAATGTGTATTACGAGCAGATTCATGGTAGGAATAAAAAACTATAATTAACATTAATTTTACAAAATCAAATGTAACAAAATATTAAACTATTTATAAGTTTTACTTAAATATAAAAAAGCGCGTACCCAAAGGTACACGCTTTTTTAAAAACCAATTGAAAACTCATTAGAGGCTCAATTCTAGCAACTTAGTCTCATAAACTGCGCTGTCTTACGATCTCGTATAAGCACACGCCGGTTGCTACCGACACGTTTAAACTTGTCACACTGCCAGCCATAGGAAGCTTCACTAACTCATCGCACGTTTCTTTGGTAAGCCTACGCATGCCCTTACCTTCAGCCCCCATTACTAATGCAGTTGGGCCTTTCAGGTCTACATCATAAAGGGTCTTATCGGTTTCACCGGCTGTGCCAACAATCCAAAGGCCTTTATCTTGAAGGTGCTTCAAGGTTCTGGCCAGGTTCGTGATTTGAATAAGTGGAACCACTTCAGCTGCACCACAGGCCACCTTTCTTACTGTGCCGTTTAAGCTTGCTGATTTATCTTTCGGTACTACTACCGCGTGCACCCCTGCTCCATCTGCAGTACGCAGGCACGCACCTAGATTATGCGGGTCGGTAACACCGTCTAGTACCAAGATTAAAGGCTGCGCTTCGCTTTCTAAAATTTTGTCTAAGTCAGCTTCATCTAGCACGCGGGCTGGTTTCGCTCTTGCTACCACGCCTTGGTGTTGTTCACCGCTTACTTTGTCATCTAGCGCTTTGCGCTGACAAAACTGAACGGAAATACCGAAACGACGGGCTTGGTTAACAATGTTGGTTAGGCGCTCATCATTGCGACCTTTTAACACTAACACTTCCATTACACGCTCGGGTTCTTTTTCAAGTACCGACTGCATGGCATGTAAACCGTATAACCATTCTTGCTGCGCCATTTAACGCTTACCTCTTTTATTCAATGACAGTGTTTTGCCGCTACTACCGCCTTTGGCGCTGCCGCGACTTGACGATTTTCCACCGCTACGACTAGACGAGCTTGAGCCGCCTTTGCCTTTGTTCCCTTTTTTATCAGAACGCAAGCCTTTATCAGAGCGTGATTTGTTATCAAAACGAGTAGATTTATCTGAAGCCTTTTTCGCAGACCTCACTTTTACCTTCTTACCCTTAGTGCCGCGCAGCATAGACTTATCGAGTAATAAATCAATCTTTCTTTCATCAAGGTTGACCGCTGCTACGGTTACTTCAACCGTATCACCCAATCTGAACTGGCGATGGCCCGACTCACCAACCAGCGCTTGTTTTACATCGTCATAGTGATAATAGTCATCATCTAGCGATGTAATGTGTACTAGGCCGTCGATGTGGTATTCGGTAAGACGTATAAATAAGCCAAAGTTTGTGACTGAGCTTACTACCCCTTCGAAGGTGTCGCCAACGTGGTCAAGCATGAACTCGCATTTAAGCCAGTCAGCCACGTCACGGGTGGCATCATCGGCGCGGCGCTCTGTCATTGAACACTGCTCGCCTAACTGTTCAATTTCTTCAACGGTGTAGTTTTTCGCGCCACTGACTGCTTTTTTGCCCTGCTGTTTAGCAATAATGCCTTTTAGCGCACGGTGCACGACCAAGTCTGGGTAGCGACGGATAGGTGACGTGAAGTGCGCGTAAGCTTCTAGCGCCAACCCAAAGTGACCTACGTTGTCACCGTCGTAAACCGCTTGCTTCATTGAGCGCAGCAGCATGGTTTGAATTAGTTCTTCGTCCACTCGACCGCGGGTTTTAAGCACCACATCGGTGAATGCGGCAGGCTCCGCGTCTTCAACTATGCGATGAGGAATACCGATTTCACTTAAGTAACTGGTAAATGCGGTAAGCCTGTCGGCGTCTGGTTTGTCGTGCACACGATATAGCGCTGGCGCCTCATGCTTTTCAAGCATAAGAGCCGCACTTACGTTTGCCATGATCATGCACTCTTCAATAAGCTTGTGCGCGTCGTTACGCACCAACGGCACAATATTTTCAATCTTGCGCTGGGCGTTGAATACAAACTTCACTTCTTGGGTTTCAAATTCAATCGCCCCGCGCTTGGCACGGGCTTTTTTGAGCGCGCGATACAAGTCGTGAAGATTACGTAAATGAGGTACATGAGGCTCGTAACGCTGATGAAGTTCTTTGTCGCCCTGCAGAATATTCCACACTTTAGTGTAGGTTAAACGGGCGTGTGAGTTCATGACTGCTTCGTAAAACTGGAATTCTTCTAGTTTGCCATTTGCACTGATGGTCATTTCACACACCATACATAGGCGGTCGACTTCAGGATTTAATGAACACAAGCCGTTTGACAGCACTTCCGGTAGCATAGGAATTACTTGGTCAGGGAAGTAAACCGAGTTACCGCGTTGCTGCGCTTCATCATCAAGGGCTGAGCCTGTTCTTACATAATGACTTACATCGGCAATGGCTACCCACAGCTGCCAGCCGCCATCGTCTAGCGGTTCACAATATACTGCGTCATCGAAGTCGCGGGCGTCTTCACCGTCAATGGTAACAAGCGGAAGCTGGCGTAAATCGATGCGACCTTCTTTGGCTTCATCGGGCACCTGATCGGTAAGCTTTTCCACTTGCTTGGTTACGCCATTTGGCCATTGGTGCGGAATATCAAACGTGCGAAGCGCCATTTCTATTTCCATACCTGGCGCCATATGTTCACCAAGTACTTCAACAATTTTGCCCACCGGACTCATTTTACGGCGTGGACGCTGAGTAAGCTCTACCACTACTACCTGCCCCATGCGGGCGCCGTTAGTGCTTTCTGGTGGAATGACAATTTCATGCTGCAAACGGCTGTCGTCTGGCACTACCATGCCAAAGCCTTGCTCAACAAAATAACGACCAACAATAGGCTCGCTGCGCGGCTCAATGACTTGCGTCACAAAGGCTTCTTTTCTGCCGCGACGGTCGGTACCGCTAATACGCGCTTCCACCACATCATCGTGAAGGAACAAGTTCATTTGCCCTGCACTGATAAATAAGTCACCGCTTTTGTCTTCAGGACGCAAAAAGCCGTAACCATCACGGTGACCAATAATTCTGCCTTTAATGAGTTCGTCACGGTTTTGAAGTATGTACTTTTTCTGCTTAGTGAATTGCACCTGCCCTTCGCGCTCCATAGCACGTAGTCGGCGCTGAATACCAATTCGCGCTTCTTCGTCGAAGGCGTTCACCAAGTTACAGATATCAAGAAACGACAACGGCTTGTCATGCTCTTTTAATAAACTCATTAAATATTCGCGGCTGGCTACCGGATTTTCGTACTTCTCTTTCTCGCGCTGATAATGCGGATCATCACTCATGTATTTTAAATTTACCTTTCGTATTTTGTTCAACGTGTTTTCGTTTGTGGCTTAGTTCTTCAAAGCCCTGTAGAAAACATAAATATGATTGTTTAGACACACAAACCATTTTTGGTTCATGTGGTTATTTGCTGCACAGTATAACAGTATTTGCGGTAAAAGATTGTGCGTTCTTCGGGCCCACAGGATTTGGAAAATTACTTAGCTAGGTGCGCAGATAGCGCCGCTGTCCAAAGTAGCCCATTTTAGTGTAGGTGCAGATAAAAAAGTTTGGTAAGTCCGGCTTATCCAAGTATCACGGCGATGAGCCCGATAGCTGAAATAACAGTTAATAAATAGATTGTAAGCTGGGTTTATTATTTGCTGTCCTATATAAGTCGTAAGCGACTTGGTAATGCATCCATGCCTGAGCACTTATCCCACTTACGGCTTCAAGCTTACGTGCGAATTCAATAGTCAAACTTGAATGGCCGTTGACGAATCGCGATAAATGTTTGCATGAGACTTCTAAACATTGCGCAATCTCTGATTGCTTCAAGGGTGACTTCGACATGCACCTGCGTTTGAATACTTCACCTGGATGAGGTCTTTTAAGATGTTCGGGCCTTGAACCTCGCTCTCCGGTATCAATTAATGCTTTGCCCCGGTCATCTTGATATTCAATACCTATGTGCATGCTTTGTTTCATGGGTTGTACTCTCTGTAATCAAGGCTGAAACAGTCACCATCGTTAAAATAGCAAGTTACCGCGCCACTAGGTTCTAGATTCTAGGTTCTACATTATTCACCGTGATAGTCACATACCAAAGGGCGCTTCCTTCAGGGCTTACTGCTCCGATATCTAGCAAATCTGATACATGTGAGGCAGCATCTAAATCGAACAACGCGTTCCAGACTTCATGACGATATGCTAACGGCAGCCATTCATCGTAATCAGAGAGCCACATTGAAAGTAGCTTTTGATGTAGAAAGCTTACAATTGCCATCCAACTACCCATAAGATTACCACAGAGGTAATTTCGCTTCAAAAAGATGTTCATATATTAACCAGAATCTAAAACGTAAACTTCGATCTAACGTACTGTTATTGATTCAACTAAGCCTGACATCTCTATGTCACAAACACTCAGTATAAAAATGGGTTTTTGTTGCATGAGCGTTCAACAAAACAATGACATCACCAGTTACCTTACAAACTTATAAAGAGCAGGCATATGGATAGAAGAACGTTTATAAAGCTGTCGTCATTCGCAGGTGCGAGCGTGGCAGTGTCTACAGGGCTAGCGGGCTGCACAGTGAGCAATTCAGCAAATAGCCAACCGCAAACTAACGCTACCTTTACCCATGGTGTGGCTAGTGGCGACCCGTTAAAAGACGCCGTTATTATCTGGACGCGCGCCGCCCCGACAACAGAGTCAGGCTCGGGTTTAGCAAAAGCCAATATTTTATGGGAAATGGCAAGCGATGCTGATTTTGCCAACGTGGTAAGTAGCGGGATAGTTGAAGCTAAAGCAACGCATGACTTTACCGTAAAGGTAGACGTAACAGGCCTTACCCCAGCAAGCCGTTATTTTTACCGGTTTAAAAGCGCTGATAATACAAGCCCAGTGGGTGAAACCCGTACGCTACCTGAAGCCGATGTGTCTAACGTCACGTTCGGCATATTTTCTTGTTCCAACTACCCCGCTGGCTTTTTCACGCCTTACATGGAAGCAGCGAAAGACGACAACATCGATTATGTATTACACCTTGGTGACTACATTTATGAGTACGATGGTGAAGGTTACGCAACTGAGCACGCCAAGGAAATTGGCAGGACCTATGCGCCAGATAACGATACCGAGCTTTATACGCTAACCGACTATCGCAATCGCTATGCGCTATATCGCACAGATGAAGGCTTGCTGTCGTTGCATCAAAACAAGCCATTTATTGTTGTGTGGGATGACCATGAAATCACTAACGACACCTACAAGGATGGCGCGGAAAATCACCAAGCTGATGAAGGCGATTTTTATGCACGCCGTGCAGCGGCCGTTCAAGCCTATTATGAATGGCTACCTATTCGCCCACCGTTTGGCACCGAGCGCTTAGAAATTTATCGTCAGTTTACTTTTGGTAAACTTCTTGACTTATACATGCTCGACACCCGCGTTCTTGCCCGCGACAAACAGCTTGAATACGCCAACTATCGCGATGCTGAAACTAAAGCGTTTGACCAAGCGCGCTTTATGAAAGACATCGGCAACCCGAACCGCGGCTTACTCGGTGAAACCCAACGCAACTGGCTACATTCGTCTATGCAGCAAAGCCAGGCTAAATGGCAGGTGTTAGGGCAACAGCTATTAATAGGCCGCATGCTTTTCCCTGTATCTATTTTTAACGGCGTTGAACGCAAAGCAATACCTGCCCATGTACATAGGCTCGCGAATATTAAACGCAAACAAATGCAAGGTGGCGCACTCAGTGAGCAAGAGCAGGCGCTTATTAATACCGTAATGCCATATAACCTAGACGCGTGGGATGGCTACCCTGTTGAGCGGGAACAGGTGCTGATGCAGCTTAAGTCCATCGGCAAGCCAATTATTGCCCTTGCAGGTGATACACATAATGCTTGGCATAATAAATTAACCCTTAAAGATGGTAAAGAGGTAGGGGTTGAACTTGCCACACCAGGCGTGACATCACCCGGTATGGAACATTACTTAAGCATGGATGATGAAATGGCAGAAACGCTTGCAGACGACCTACCGCTTCTAATTGAAGATTTGCAGTACTGTAATCTTCACCAGCGCGGTTTTATGACATTGACCGTTAGCGAAGACAGCGCAAAAGCCACGTGGCACTATGTGGATGCAATTTTGACCAAGGCTGGAAAGGTGGTTAACACGCATAGCTTTGAGATTAAGGCATAGCTTTCTACAATTTTATAAGCGTGTATAGGCTTGAGCCTATACACGTTATTTATAAAGTTAAAGGCTACAAACGCTACCTTACAAGTCTCACAACGAGCTTAGTGCTTTGAACAAATAGTGTGTTTTTAATCTGCGCTCGGTTATTACTGAGCATCATGAAGAACACGTAGTATTTCGATGCAATTTGTAATGATGTTTTCTCGATATATTACGATAAACGGCGGGCCATTAATCACAAGTTCCCGCGTATTCTTCAATCGGCCATGGCGGCCTGCTCTAGGATGTTCTGATAAGACTAGGTGCGAACTATCAATAATGTTCATGACAACGTCAATAGCTACAGAGGGGCTATTTTCTTGAGCAATATGAGCTTCAATTTTCTCTAAATCGGTACCTGCAAGATCAGTCCATTTGAGCTGCACGCTTAGCCTCCCACTTAGCTTTGACATCAGTATGGTCGGTCAAGCGTCCCTCATCAGCGGCTTTCACTCCTTTTTCCACCTCTTGGATAAACCACTCTTCGCGAGCAACGTACTGCTTGATGGCTTCGGCCATCAGCCACGTCCTAGGTCTGTCCATCGCCTTAGCCATTTCGCCTACACGTGCAAGTGTTTCATCATCTAATCTCACTGAGGTAGCTTTTAAAGGCATGTAGATTCTCCGAGGTTCTCTGAGAATCTTTATTGTAATTGCACTAGCATTCAATGTCTTCTTTGCTATTCATCAACAAAGACAGAGTGCAAGACATTATAGTTAAATTGTACCAACTAAAATCAGAGCCTCTGATACTCCTTCTTGTAATCCATACAATTTAAGTTACGTCCTATTCCCATCAAAATAGGGGCATATTGACGGGAATAGGTACTCTCTTACTCTTTACTTCTAGAACTCGTAATAAACACGCACACCAGCAATGCGTGGCATCCCGCGTACGAAGGTAGGAATACCCAATCCACCGCCCGTATTACCAGCATCAATCAAGAATTCTTTATCAAACAGGTTGTTCACGTAAAACTCATAGGCAAACTTGCTGTTGTCTTGAAGCAGCTTCACCGATACATCAGTCAGTGAGTAAGTATCTTGAGAAAGACCAGGGTAATTGCTGCTTTCAAAAAACACTTCTGACTGGAAGCTGGTAAGCCAGTTAACATCAATGTCAAAACTGTCCATATTGAATACTTTGTTGATGTTTATCGCGCCGCTAACTTCTGGCGCTAAGCGGAACTTATTGCCACCGTATTGGAACTCAGATCCATCAGCAGTATTGTCTGCAAATTCGGCATCAAGGAAACCAAGGCTTGCTGTTAGCGTCAGCGTCTCGCTGTAGTTATAGGTCGCCATGCCTTCAATACCCGACATGGTCGAGTCGCCTACCGTTACAGTAATAGACTGTAAGGTTTCTGCGTCGGTAAAGCTTTGCTGATAATCGCTGTATTCGTAGGTGAAAATAGCACCTGAGAACAGGAAGTTCGCGCTTTGGTATTTAATACCTAAATCGTAACTGTCTACTATTTCAGGTTTAGTCACATTAACGCCACCTGCGTTAGCATCCACAACTGGTGAACGTCGTCCCCTTGCGTAGTTCGCGTATACGTTCCAGTTGTTATTAATATCATAGCTTACGGCAAAGCGCGGCAGGGTATCGTCAAAATCGCGCTCGGCATCGAACGTAAATGCACCATCTGCAGTAGTATAAGTATTACGGGTATAACGTGTTTCGTCTATATAGCGCACGCCAGCAGTAATGTTGATGTCGTCGGTAACAAAATACGACACTTCAGCAACATAAGACGCTATATCAAGTTCAGCTTCAAATATAAACGGCCCTTGTATCATAATAGGCGGCAGTGCAGGGTTAGAAATAGGAGAACCATCTTCATTAAACAGTTGCGACACTAACATCGCACGCAGTGCTTCTATTTCTTCTAACGATGCGTCAGTAGCGATATTCTGATTTAGCGGAATGTTTGAGGTGGCCTCAAGCTGTGCTTTTACCGCATCGAAGGTACCACGTACAAATGGGTCTACCATCACATAGTAGGGCAAAATAGAATCGTCTTGAGTAATGGACGCACCTACAAACGCGGCCAATTTATCACCCGAGTCATACACTAAACGCATTGACGCACCTTTAAGCGTGGCATCGTTATCGAAATAGGCATCTTGAATACGCAACGCTGAACCATCAGCATCAAAACCTTCGCTTACTTCTACATCTTTATAGTATGCGTCGGCATGCAGACTGAGCATTTGGTTGAAATCGTAGTTTACGGTTAAGTCATAAGCTTGAAGCGTTCGTTCAATGCCTAGTTCACTGCCTAAACTAAATTCAGCATCAGTAAAAGGGCTAGTATCTCCGCCATTGGGGGCGATAGAGCCTGATTTGAAGGCAATGCCCGGCTGGTCGTTATACTCCATGGCTGCGCGCGCAATGATTTCAAGCTGATCGTAATTCGCTCGCCATGTTGCACGTAGTGCTTGTACTGAAACACCCTGAAGATCTTCGCTGTTGCACGGCACTTCTTCACCAAGATGGTTGTACATATTTGCATTACCGTAATAGGAATCTGCGCTACAGGCATTGTTTTCTACAATGCCGTCCATTTCGCGATAAAGACCTGCTATACGAAAACTGTGGTTGTCGTTAATAGGTTGGTTATACATGAATTCAAGTTCTTGCCCTTGCTCTGAGTTATAGCCAACCTGCACCTTGCCTTCTTGTTCGAAGGTGGGAAGATTAGAATGAATACTCACCGCACCATTGGCTGCCGCTACACCAAACAAGGTTGGCTGGGGGCCTTTTAAAACCTCTACGCGCGCAATATCAAAAAGCGCGACGCTGGCTACCGTCTTTTTACTGATATCAAAGCCATCTTGATATACAGAGATGCG
This sequence comes from Alteromonas sp. CH_MED4-4, assembly GCF_037029575.1. Lineage (NCBI taxonomy): Bacteria > Pseudomonadati > Pseudomonadota > Gammaproteobacteria > Alteromonadales > Alteromonadaceae > Alteromonas > Alteromonas sp. CH_MED4-4. The sequence goes on from NZ_JAYMEU010000012.1 coordinate 63,961, forward strand.
AGGCGTTGCCGACACCGAAGATACGTCGTCAGTCACGCCTCGAATATTAAAAGACGGTAAGCTTACGGCCTGCTCTTGAATTTGAACGTTAGGTAAAATACGAGAAAGCTCATCAAGTTCCATGATATTGGTGCGCTCTAAGAACTCGCTACCTATTACATCCATAGTAACAGGCACATCCATAACGGACTGCTCACGCATTTGTGCGGTTACCGTAATCTCTTCTATATAGTCAGTTTCGTTTTCAGTGTCGGGCGCTACTTCTTGTGCAATTACGGCGCTTGATAGTGCAAATGCAATTGTTGTGGCAAGCATAGAGCGTGGATAAACCGTTCGTGGGTACAGAGGACGCATCAAATCATTCCTTTTGTGTGCTTACAGTATGTTTTGTGTGTTTTTATAAGCATTTCGCCTATAGATTGGCGACATTGCTTACCTTTTAGAATTATCGAAGCAAAAGAATGTAGAGCGCTTTTGAGACGGTTCGATGAACTATCCGTGACATGTCGGAGGCAATTTTGTGACAAGTATTCTGTGCCCCGTTTATGAAACCAAACAGAACTCAATTCTGTACAACAAAGTTGTGCAACCTCTATGCACAAAAGAACAATGTCAGTACAATATTTAAGTAGGGTAGAAAGAACTTTTAAATAAAAAGCGAAACGGAGACTGCAATGAAAAAACTAATGATGGCTACGGCTATTGGCGCCGCGACCTTATTAAGCGCATGTAGTGCAGAGCACGGCACCACTCAGTGTACTACTGCGCCGGAAGCTGAATGGCAAAACCAAGATGCGTTTCAGGCTCAGCTATTAGCGCAAGGCTACAAAATCAACGAATTTAAAGTGACAGGCGGTAACTGCTACGAAATCTACGGCTTCGATAAAGAAGAGAACAAAGTAGAGATTTACTTTAACCCTGTTGATGGCAGCATTGTTAAAAAAGAAATGCAGTAAATTCTGTTTAGCAAACGGTTCATCGAACGCTTGCTTTAAAACTTGATAAAAACGCTGCAAACTATTGCAGCGTTTTTGTTTTACCCTGAGAAAGTCACGTAATGCACAAAGCTAAAGACACGGGTTCAGATATTTATATTTGGGATTGGATTGTGCGCGTGTGCCACTGGGGCCTTGTCGTTACCTTTGTGACCAACTATTTTATTGTAGAGCCAGGTCGCCTTTATCATGAAATAGCCGGTTATATGGCGGTAGCGCTCATATCTATAAGGATTGGCTGGGGCATTTTATCCACCAAATTCGACGGAAGTAAAAGGGTTGCTACTGAATACGCAAGCTTTTCTAAAGTATCATTGCGTCAACAAGCCTTCGCTGAACATATTCAGCACGTAAAACAAAAGAAAATTCCCACTCACCATGGCCACAACCCTTTCGGCTGGCTAATGATAATGGCCGTTATCACGCTACTGCTGGGTTTAGGTATTACCGGTTTTATGATGGAAGAAATAGATGCACTGTTTGGCAATAGTACGCTGGAATGGATACACAGCATTATGGCTGATGTATTGTACGGCTGTGTGTTGGTGCATATTGCTTCCGTGTTTGCTGTACAACGTATGGGTAATATTCAGTTAGTTCGCCCTATGCTTACTGGCTGGCGTAAGCGTTAAGCCTACGTAAAGACATAGATGTGCTACGGACATAAATACGCTTTTGCAGAAGCTGGCTTGTTCTGTTTGCCAGCCTTTCTGCCCTAAAGATTTTAGTTGCCTGCAGGTGTTCGTTATCACCTCGCCGCTTGTGGCTTTTAACTATCTAAAGGCCGCTTTGCCTCTCGCACGGCTTTCGGGTGCATTAATTTTTCTAAGCGAGCGAGGTAAGACGCAATTTGCTGATGCTGCTTTTTATCGTTGGTCACCGAGTTATAAAGCCAGTGGTATGCGTCTTCATAATCGTAAGGACTGCCATAACCGTCCAAAAACAACTCAACCAAGTGAATTTGCGCTTTTAGGTTTTTAAGCGCAGCGGCTTCACGCAAATACACTACGGCGCGAGATTTATCCTGCTGCACAAGCGTGCCCTTTGCATAGTAACGCCCCAATTGCTCTAGTGCTGCTGGCAAACCTTGATTCGCGGCATCTTCCATGTAGCCAATACCACGGGCAGGTTCAGCGTCTACGCACACGCCCCATGCCAGCATATCTCCCCATAAAAACTGGTAGGCCGGTACTTTCAACACGTTGGCACGCGCTTCAATGTCTTGTACTAATTGGCATCGATCAGCCACTACTTTGTCTAAATGCGTATTAGCATTAATCATATCGATTAAGGCATCTTGGCTGTAAAGCTGAACTGCGCGAAGCTCTTCAATCGTTTCCCCTTCAAGAGCATGAGCGGAAAAGCCGGTGACAGTCGCGCAGATAAATAAGGCTGTGTGTAGAATACGTTTCATAGCAAAAGAGTATGTGTTGATTACAATGTCTTAGTTAAGGTATCGACTAATTATAGATTATCTTAACCAAGACATACTTTTCTTTACGAATGGACACATGAGCGTCTGCGGCCAGCTCATATCTGCTTTCAACTTTATGTTGACCACCTGCATTTAACCGTACGCCAGCATCTTGCTTTTAGTGACTACTTTTTCGTGGGCACATGGCCGATTGGATATGGCGGGCGTGATCTGCTAGGTCAATACCTAAATCAGTTAGGTAACCACCGTCTGGCTGGGTGATTAGGCCTTTGGAGTATAGCCTGGATGCTGCGTTCACCATGCTTTGGCTTGCATCGTGATGAATTTTTAAACCTTGAAGTAGGCTGTCTGTTGGAAACTTCAGTAACAAATTTAATTCGTCTAACATGTCCTGATCGAATGAACTCATGTAACCACCTTAGGCAAAAGGGTTAGTAGGGATTTAGCACGCTGGCCACTGTAAAACACCTCGGCAAAGCACTATGGTAACAACCTATACCGAAGCGAACACACCAAAGCACTGTTAGCCCTAGATTTGTTAATATTTTTAACGCTTTCTTATATCACACCCAAATGGCACCTCTGTAAAGCGTAATTTATCTGTAAAACGTTTAATCGTGTAAACACGGCGCTTACTGATCGGACTTTGGCGCTAAATAGTATATTCTTGCCATAAATTGAGTTTGTGGATGCACCTGCACTGATGAAGTACAAAGATTTACGCGACTTTATTCGCCAGCTAGAAGCTAAAGGTGAATTGGTACGCATTACCCAGCCCATTGATACCGACCTTGAAATGACAGAAATAGCCGACAGGACGTTGCGTGCCGGTGGCCCTGCGCTGTTATTTGAAAACCCTAAAAATCACGACATGCCCGTATTGGCAAATTTGTTTGGTACACCAGAGCGCGTAGCTATGGGCATGGGTCAAGAGTCTGTTGAAGCACTGCGTGAAGTAGGCAAGCTACTGGCTTATTTGAAAGAGCCTGAGCCGCCTAAGGGGCTGAAAGATCTTTGGGAGAAGCTGCCAGTATTTAAGCAGGTGCTTAATATGCCTGCCAAAGTCCTTAAAAAAGCCCCTTGTCAGGAAGTGGTGCTTACCGGTGACGACGTAGACTTATCGAAAATTCCGGTACAGCGCTGCTGGCCGGGTGACGCTGCGCCTTTGGTAACATGGGGTTTGAGTGTTACTAAAGGGCCGCATAAGAAGCGCCAGAATCTGGGCATTTACCGTCAGCAGGTTATCGGCAAAAACAAACTTATTATGCGCTGGTTGTCACACCGTGGTGGCGCCCTTGATTTTCGTGAGTGGTGTCAAACACACCCAGGCGAACCCTACCCGGTATCTGTGGCCCTTGGCGCAGATCCCGCTACCATTTTAGGTGCAGTTACTCCTGTTCCAGATACCCTTTCTGAATATGCTTTTGCGGGCTTACTACGTGGTGATAAAACCGAAGTAGTTAAGTCTATTAGTAACGACTTACAAGTACCTGCCAGTGCCGAGATTGTGCTTGAAGGCTATATCGCACAAGATGAAACAGCACCTGAGGGCCCTTATGGAGATCACACCGGTTACTACAATGAAGTCGACGACTTCCCTGTATTTACCGTTACTCATATTACCCATCGTAAAGATCCTATCTATCATTCGACCTATACAGGCCGTCCACCAGATGAGCCAGCTATTTTAGGTGTTGCGCTAAACGAAGTGTTTGTGCCCATTTTGCAAAAGCAGTTCCCTGAAATTGTCGACTTCTACTTACCGCCTGAAGGATGTTCTTATCGCATGGCAGTGGTGACGATGAAGAAACAGTATCCAGGGCATGCGAAACGGGTGATGATGGGTGTGTGGTCGTTCTTGCGCCAGTTCATGTACACCAAATTTGTGATAGTGTGCGATGACGACGTCAACGCGCGTGACTGGAACGATGTTATTTGGGCTATCACCACCCGTATGGACCCAGCCCGCGACACGGTAATGATAGAAAATACGCCTATCGACTACTTGGATTTTGCGTCCCCCGTTTCAGGGCTAGGTTCTAAAATGGGAATGGACGCCACCAATAAAATGCCGGGCGAGACCGACCGAGAATGGGGCGTACCTATTGTGATGGACGAAGACGTTAAGAAACGCGTTGATGATATTTGGGACAGTCTTGGTATTATGTAGCGACTATTTTTAGCGCTATTTATTTTGTATTGAAGCATGCGCTTTTTTTTAAGCGCATGAAAAGGCGACACGCTAAGCAAGAAGGTTAGAAGAGAATACATGTCAGAAATTAAGTGTAAGGTTGCAAGCATCACGCCTTTAACCGAAGTGGTTCAAAAAGTTGAATTAACGCCAGAAAGCCCTGTTGAGTTTAAGGCGGGTCAGTACGCCATGGTGGTAATGGGCGAAAAAGATATGCGTCCATTTTCTATTGCCAATGCCGCATTTGATAATAGCCGCATTGAATTACACATTGGCGCAGAGCCTGGCAACAGCTACGCTGGTGAAGTGCTAGAGCGCATGCGTGCGGATGGCGAAATTACTGTAAATGTGGGCAATGGCAATGCCTTTTTGCAAAGTAATGGCCTGCCTATGGTGCTTATTGCTGGTGGTACTGGCTTCTCATATACCTACTCTATTCTGCAAGAGCATCTTAACAGCGGCGACAAGACACCACTTACCCTTTATTGGGGTGGAAAACACGCGGCTGATTTGTATTTAGCTGACAAGCTAACTGAGCTCGCTGAAGCTAACGAACACTTCACTTTTGTGCCGGTTGTAGAGTTTGCATGCGACGAATGGAAAGGCAGAACGGGCTGGGTACACCATGCGGTAATGGCAGACCACGCTGACTTTGCCAATATTCAGGTTTACGTAGCAGGTCGCTTTGAAATGGCCAAAGTCGTACGCGATGATTTTACACAACGCGGCTTAAAAGTTGAGAACCTGTTTGGCGACGCGTTTGCGTTTATTTAAGCGCTAGCGTAAACCCATATTCTGAAAGCCGGCGAATGCCGGCTTTTTTGTTTTTTTAAAGTCATTTTTCATTCCCAACGTCTTACTCCGTTTTTCAATCGCGATGCCTTGCGATGACCAACCATTAAACACGTTTACTCTAATTGTAGCTTTGCCACGTATTCGTTATGGTGAAAAAATAAAAACAGGAGATAACAATGATAAAAAACCGACCCGCACTAGCTAGTATAAGTGCAAAAATAAGAACTGAATTAACGAAAGTACTGGCATCAGCTGTATTGGTAAGTAGCACAGCGTCATTCTCCGCTCACGCACAAAGCGAGCAGCAGCAAGCACTTTATGATATTGCCAAAAATGTTTCCGCTGAAAACATTGAAAAAGACATTACTACGCTGGTGAACTTTGGTACACGCCATACCCTTTCTGAAACCGAGTCCGATACTCGTGGTATTGGTGCTGCGCGACGTTGGATTAAATCTGAATTTGATAAAATTTCAGCCGAGTGTGGTGGCTGCTTAGAAGTGTACTACCAGTCGGAAGTCATCAGCGGAGAAAAACGTATTCCCGACCCAGTAGAAGTGGTTAGCGTTATCGCGATACAACGCGGTACCACCGATCCAGACCGTTACGTCATCATGTCAGGCGACATCGATTCACGGGTGTCTGATGTAATGGACTTCACCTCTGACTCACCAGGGGCAAACGACAACGCCTCTGGTGTTGCCGGTACCCTTGAAGCTGCGCGAGTACTATCCAAATACAAGTTTAACGGCAGTATCGTGTATGCTGCTTTATCTGGTGAAGAGCAAGGGCTTTTCGGCGGGCGTATTATGGCAAACCAAGCCAAGGAAGACGGCTGGCGAATTAAAGCCGTGCTCAATAATGACATGATAGGCAATATCGAAGGGGTTAACGGTGTGATTAACAACACCACCGCTCGCTTGTTTGCTGAAGGTACACGCGTAACCGAAACGGATAAGGAAGCACGCATGCGACGTTTCACCGGGGGTGAAGTTGACTCACCAAGCCGTAACCTTGCCCGTTACATCGATAAAATTGCCGATCAGTATATTGAGAATTTAGACACGATGGTGATTTATCGCTTGGACCGTTTTGGTCGTGGCGGCCATCACCGCCCGTTCAACGACTTGGGCTACCCGGGTATTCGTATTATGGAAACTAACGAAAACTACACCCGCCAGCATCAAGACCTTCGCGTAGAAGACGGTATTGCCTATGGTGACACCTTGGATGGCGTCGACTTTGATTACGCTGCCAAACTTACTGGCCTTAATGCTGTTTCACTTGCTGCAATGGCGTGGGCACCGAATCCACCTGCAAATGTAGAAATTGCCGGTGCAGTTCAACCTTCAACATTTTTAAAGTGGGATGCACTAGACGCGGAAGAGAACCCTCAACTTAAAGGGTACAAAGTATACTGGCGTCATACTGATGCTCCGCAATGGGAATACAGTAAATATGTGGGTAATGTCACCGAGGCCATGCTTGAGAACGTCGTTATCGACAACTACTTCTTTGGCGTAGCCAGCGTTAACAAGGACGGTGTTGAAAGCGTAGTGGTTTATCCAGGTCCTGCGGGAAGCTTTGGAGAATAAGCGTTTAAATTGAGCGTTTATGTTGAGCGCCTATATTGAGCGCGCTTATACGCATCCAATTACGCCCCCAATTACGCATGCAATCAAGTTCGTGACGTTAAGCTGGTAGTGAAACCGGCTTATCGTCGCGAATGACTTTACTTAATAAAAGCTAATATAAACGTGGACACTACACTCAATATATTGATGTCGCTTACATTTTGTTAATTTAAGCCAGTACGTGTTTATTGGAATTAAGCGACTAACTGCATTACAGTGTAGTAAATGTATGACGGCAGTTCGGAGTTCACCTTTGGTAAGATTCAGCGCGTTCTCGCTCTCTATTTTCACTCAACGTCTTTCTTTATTAGGCATAAGCCTAGCCCTTTGTTGTTTAAATATTTCGCAATTACATGCCGCCCCTACCAAATTAGGTGCAGCTTCCTTCGAGACCTACATAAGCGACGATGGGGAGCCTGCTCGAGTTAACACACTGCTCGAAAAGGTGTTTCAGAAGGCGGAGTTGGATATCCAACTTCAGGTTATGCGACAAGCTTTTTTGGGCAGTTCTGTACTGACAGGTAAGCTAGACGGTGAATTTGCCTACGTTAATTTGGGCGAGGATAGCAGCAACTATGTTCTATCCGATATCTACTTACCCATTTACCTTTACGCGGTAAGCAAAGAGGCGGACGTTGAGGCAATAAAGCTTTTTCCTCATTTAAAAGACAACCGGGTCGCTATTGAAAATCGCTTTGCGAATACGCCCTCATTCAGACTGCTGAAAGATATAAAGTGGTCACGCAACCCCACTACTTTTGATGCATTTCGCCAACTTGCCGACGATAGAGCGCCTTACTTAATTACCACCCAGCTGCTTGCGCGAGAGCTAAACATACTGCTGGCTAACGATAATGAAGAAACCCTGCACTTTTCAGCAAAACCTCTAGCAAAAACCGGATTTCAAATAGCTATCAGCAAAAATGTTGCTAACGCTGAAAGGATTGTTGCGCAATTCAATCAAGCTGTGTCGACAATGCAGAATTCGGGGGAATTAAATCAGCCACTTGAGTTAGCTTGGCTCACCAAAGATGTGAATGGCGATGGCGTTGCCGACTTTATCGGGCACAGCAACATAACTACCACGTCAGACTTGTTAAACACCGCCTATTCCCTTGACGGTAAACCTACATCTGAAGCCAGCGCGTTTTATATTGACGGGGATAGATATGCATCGCTTGAGGAAGCGCGTGCAGCCCTTCCCGATGCAGAAAGTTCGTCGCCCCGCGAGTCGCTGTTAGATAAAACCACCTACCAACAATTGCTTCGCCGCTGGTAGATGAATTTTGACTTCGGTGAACTTTGAAAGCAATGAGCGTTGAAAGGCATTAAATTAGGTAGAGAAACACGAAGTCGACTACGCGACTTCTACACTACAAAGCATACCTGTCGTTGCTTAAACTAAACGGCCTATTCAAAGATATGCGTCAGCCTTGTTAACGCTCTATCTTCGCGCTCTATCTTCGCAATTCTGCTGATCAAAGGTTGCAAAAAAGACGGGGAGTCGGCTGCGTTAGTGTGTCGTTTCTGGCAAGTACATTTCCAGAATAGTCAGCAATTCTTCGCCATCGACTGGCTTTGACACATAGTTGTTAAAGCCAGCTTTAAGTGCTTTAACGCGATCAGATGTATAGGCATAAGCGGTCAGTGCTACGGCATTAAGCTTTGCAATTTCTGGTATTTCACTGGCTCTTATTTTTAAAACTAAACCCAGCCCGTCCATTTCCGGCATACCAATATCCGATAGCAGAAGATCGAAGGCTTCTGGCATATCGTTAATTTCTTTCCATGCTAACAGGCCGTTCTTCACAACATTAACTCGCGCGCCGTTAGATTCTAGAAATAGCTTTATGAAATCACGGGCGTCTTGCTCATCTTCTGCGACTAAAATCCGTAAGCCGTTCAAACGCAAAGACTCAGTCAGGTCGCTAATTTCAGAGTTCTTAGTTTCAATAATGTCGTCGTGCAAATTAAGCGGCGCAATAGGCAGCGTTACGTAAAACGTTGTTCCTGTATTAGGTCCGTCGCTTTCAGCATAAATTTCACCACCGTGCATCTCTACTAAACTTTTCACAATAGACAGGCCCAAGCCCAACCCATGTTTGTTGTGCTCGTTTTTGCCCTGATAAAAACGTTCGAAAACATGAGATAGCTGCTCGCGCGTCATACCTTTGCCATTGTCTTTAACGCGGAAAAGGTAGTTCGAATGTTCTCTTCGACCTCTTACATGCACAGTACCGCCTTTCGACGTGAACTTAAGCGCATTGCTCAACAGGTTATTGATAACCTGTTTTATACGGAGATTGTCACCCAGAATTTGCGTGTGATCGTCTTCGCAATTTATCGATAGCTGAATATTCTTGCTCGCAAACCCAGCCTCGAAAGATTTGGCAACTTCAGATATAGAACCAGCAATATTAAGCGAATGGGTACTGAGCTTCATCGTGCCTGAAATAATACGAGATAAATCGAGAATGTCGTTGATCAGTGCTGCCTGAGTTGATGCCGCGCGCTTTATCACCCCAAGGGCATCAGTCATTCTGTCCACATTGCCGACATCCATAAGCGCTAAATCGGTCCACCCCACAATAGAGTTAAGTGGTGAACGTAGCTCGTGAGAAATGCTGGCAAGAAACTGATCTTTCGCTTTATCCAGCTCTTCTAATTTACTAATTTGCTTATCGAGCGACGCTTTTAAGCTTAGCGCGTAAGGTATAAACAGATGGTCAAAACCTTCAATGATTAGTTGATCATCTTCGGTCCACTCTACCGATTCATCAGCGACACTTTGCAAATACATATCAAACGAATTACGAGGGGTAAGAGACTTTCCAATATCTTTTCTGGCCGCATCGCGCCCCGCCCAACGTATGGTCTTGTCTTTCTGCTCTCTAAACCAAACCGTGTAGTAGCCCAGTTTTGAAGACACGCAGGAAATATACATGCCTCGAATGCCGTTTAGGTCGCCGCTATCTAAAATTTCATTTGTTAATCGGTTTATGGCAATGGACTGCTCAGAGCCGCTAATGGCAAATTTTTCGAGTAATTTTGCCAAGGTTTTCTCTGTGGGAGTCTTACCAACCAGATAGTTGCCCGTAGGGGTAACCACCGCCATACCGCACGAATCAGCAACATCCAGTAAGTCTCCTTCTTTCTGCGTGATGGCCTCAAGCGGGTTCGTGAATGAAGTAAGCTGATGAACAATATAGTTCAGCTTGCGTTGGCGAATTTGAAATTGCTCTTTCTTTTTATGCAGTGCTTTCGTGTGAAGCTGCCAGGCATAAAGGTGACCTAATGATTCGCAAACTAAACGTTTCTTCTGGTCGATGTAAGCAGGTTCACTGTTGTGGCATGCTAACAATCCCCACAGCTTACCCTCAAAAACAAGCGAAACTGAAAATGAAGAACGGATCCCCATATTTTTAAGGTAGGCAATGTGCATAGGCGAAACAGAGCGAACCATTGACATTGATAAATCCAATGGCGGACGTTCAGCCTCCTTAACCGAAGGCTTAAGGCCTATAACTTGCTCTTCTACATCGTAGACACAGCGCACTCGATTTTTTAGATACAGTTCACGGGCCTGACTAGGGATATCTGAAGCGGGAAACTTCAACCCTTTGAATGAGCGAGAATCTGCACTTGCGGCTTCACCAATCACTTCACCACAGTAGGTTTTGTCAAACTGATAAACCATGACCGAGTCGAAACCTATGTATTGCTTAAATACCTGAGCGATAGCATCGGCAACATCCCCTATGGAGTCGCGGTCATCGACATTGGGTAACAATGCGCGAATATCTACATCCATTGGCACCCATTGCTGCGCCGCCTCAAAGCTTAGTTGAGGGGTTGGCTCAAGCTCTATAACCAACAGGCCATTTGAATCGAAGGCAACACCACTGCCCTCTTTCTCCCAATCTTTGAGATGGAGCGCATTTTCAGCAAACTTCCACTGGTAGGCGTGGCGTACATTTCCGCCTTTTACAGCATCGTGAATAGTCTGGAATGTGCGCGCTTCAGGAGAGGGAATGTCAATCAGTTCAGTGATAAGTGTTTCACCGGGAACGACGTCTACGTTGAACATGTCATTGATGTTCTCGCTCACCACCTGAATTTTTTTGGTACTAGGGTTAATGGCTATGACATACCCAAAACTTTGTACGCTTTCAATCAAGTGGATAGCTTCATCTTCACAGTTTTGAAGCGTTGTAGGGGTATTGTCAATTGTTTGCATTACTTTGCGCCAAGTATCAAGAAAGCAAGCTTTCGTCGTGTGTTCCGTAGAGTAACCCACACGATAACAACTTATGGCTGAGAAAGCATGTTATATCGGAAAAGTAGATCTCAGGAAGAGAGGCGTTTCCCCTCCCTTCCTTGAGTTTGTTTGCGAGTAGTTTAGGCCTTAGACCGCAAATATTAAAACAAATAGCTAATGCCAACGGACGCGAGGTCAGTAGCATTATCATCTATGTCGTAACGTTCATACTCAATCGTTGCAACCCAATCATCGTGGATACGCCAGTTAGCGCCAATGCCATAGAACAAATCCGTGCCTTCATCATCAACGTCTTGAAGTAGGGCTGTATCCTCAAACACATCTAACGAATCGTAATTACCTTGCCAAAAATATAAGCCCACATGCGCATGTAAAAACCAGTCCTCATGACGTAAAAACTGATAGGCTACACTTAATGTATAGCCATCTACTGATGTTGGGCGAATACGCGATGTCTCGCTGAAAAAGCGAGATGGCTCGTTGGTCGTGGTTGAAAATGCTGCCGATACATCACCTAAATCGGTATAACCGACTTGAATAAAGCTGTTTTCGGTAATATTGGTACCTACTACCGCTTTCCACGCACTGCGGGTGTCATCAATATCTATGTCGAAGACATCAAAGCCTAGCTCTGCGGCTTCTTGTTGTACATCCCTTTCCTTGAAATCTCCTGATGCGCTCCCCCAACTCCCGCTTATGAAAAACTGTTTAGCCGTGCACTTTTCATATTCTTTAGAAAGTTTTGAGGCATCCTCTTCAGATAAGCATTGAGTTTTGCTAGCTAAAAAAGGGGAAGCATCCCTTTCTTTATTAGATTGCTGAGCCATGGCTGGAAATGAAAACATTGCTCCCATTGCAACAGCGCTAACAATCCCATACCTAAAAGTTCTATTCATCTTAGCTACGCTCACGCTTTTACTCCCTTTCTTTGCGCCGCTAATAAGCGGCGCAGTGTCATAACAAATACCAGTAACATCAGCAGCATAGCGTTCATGCTACCACCGCCTCCGCCAGAGTTTTCAATTCTAACGGTCACGGGTTGAACAGTAATGGTTAGTCTACCCTCGCTCGTTCCGCCCTGTGTATCTTCAATAATATAGGTGACTACAGCATTGCCCGTAAATGCAGCAGGCGGCGTAAAGGTCAATGTATCGTCAGGGTTAACAGATACGCTACCGATTGATGCCTGGGCACTTACAACACGAATACTATCGCCATCTTCGTCGAAGTCGTTGGCAAGCACGTTAACGGTTACAGATTGGTCAACGTCTATCGTTACAGTATCGTCTACAGCCTGTGGAGGATTGTTACCAATAATGGTTACCGTAATTACACCCAGGTCTGAACCTCCGTTTCCATCACTGATACCATAATTAACAATCACTTCGCCAATAAAGCCAAGTGGCGGTGTGTAGTCGATGGTATCGCCAATGATCTCAACAGTGCCAAAGGTCGTTGTCGCTGATGTAATGCGCAAGTCGTCACCGTCAGGGTCTGAATCATTGTTTAAGGCATCAATAGTTACAGACTCATCGACTATGATAGTCACGGCATCATCGGTCGCCACTGGCTGAGTATTGCCGTTGAACAATACGCTTACACCACCTGGGTCAACAATCGTACCGTTCACCAAACCGTCGTCATCATCAACGCCACCATCTAGTATTTCGAGCTGCACACACCAGTGCCCTTCGGTTAGCCCTTCGGTCCAATAGTCGCCGCCCGGCGGAGGACAGTAGCCCGGCTCACCTTGAACTGACCATAAACGGTTGTTTGCGTTTTCCGTAAACGTTACCCAACCGTTTTCAGGCGTAAACTTACGATAGACCGCATTCGCAGGAATTGGCTTAAGCTGCGGCATAACAATGTTCAGCGTTTGTCCGGCCTCAGGTAGACCATAGGCGATGAAATCGAAAATGCCGCCAATGTTTGTCGCTTCTGGGTCAGGGACAATGTCATCATCGCCCGCAATATCACCATCTATGATTTTCGCGCCACCGAGCTCGCTACTTACAGAGAAGTTACCTAAGCGCAAGCAAACACCTGGGTCGCCTTCTACCATGTAGCCGTCAACAAACGCCACTTCTTGCGGAAGCACATTACATTCAGGCGTTGGATCTAGGTAATCTAAAATACCGTCTCTATCGCTATCGGCAAGACCATCCACAACATCCGGTACACCGTCACCATCACTATCAAGTTCAGTAGGCGATGGTAGTGCATCCACTACTTGAATATACAAAGTATCCGAGTCTGTGAAGGCTGTGTCATCTGCGTCGGTGACCGTTGCACGGATTCGGTACACACCAATCTCTAGACCACTTGGGTCAAACGTAAAGGTGTCATTCACGTTATCGCTATCAGCAATATCTGTATCCAGTGATGTCCACACAAACTCGTACTCGTTGGTTGGGTCTGGGTGGTCAACTCGAGAGGTTACCAACACGTCAGAGCCTGTAGGAATAACCCGAATTCTTGACTCGCCGTCCTGCTCGGTAAACAGGTCAACATCTGGGTTCACGTTATCTTCACGGATAGTTATTTCGTGAATGTATTTGTTACCTATGTTCAACACATCTGAAAGCTCGATAATAATGGTTTCAGTCCCTTCAATATCCGCATCAGGGAAAACATTGAAGCTCACCGTTTTATCACTACCCGACTCCATCACAATGATGCCATCGACTAAGTCATGATCGCCGCTGTCTGCCGTACCGCTTACCGTAAATGGAATTTCTAGCGGATAAACCGGTGACGTGCCGTTTAAGTGAATACCAAATTCTACTTCGTGGCCTTCCAGTACAACTTGATCTTTAGTGATGGAAACAAGAGGACGTACGCGTACGGCCTGACTTGCCACAGAGGTTAAGCCGTCTTCGTCAGTCGCTTGCCAGTAAGCCGTATTATTACCCGGCTCATAGAAGATTAGCCCATCAACCAATGACACAGGCAATGGATTACCAAATTTATCGACCGCCGAGGCTACGCCAAGGTCAATTTTGGTAAATAGCGCATTGGCATCTACGAACACGTCTTCTGGCACTTCAATAACTGGGCGATCGGCCAAGTCATCTGGCATTACATCTACCAGTACCGATGCCTGAGCTACCTCGCCTTGAGGGTCGGTGATGGTGTAGTCAATCACTATTTCCCCAACAAAACCTTCAAGCGGCGTATAGGTTAGTGAATCGTCAGTCCAAGAAACGTCACCTAATTCAACACGGGCACCGATAATGCGTAATGTATCGCCATCAGCGTCAGAGTCATTGGCCATTACATCAATTGTAGCTGGGTTGTAGTTACCTAAAGTTATCGCATCATCACGGGCCACCGGCGCATCGTTCACGGGGGTCACGTTGATGGTTACGGTACCCACGTTAGAGGTTTCCTCCCCATCATTTGCAGTATAGGTGAAGCTTGTTGTGCCACTAAAGTCAGCTTCAGGCGCGTACAATACACTAGGTAAGCTACCTACAAGCTCTCCTTCTGGTGATGTTACCAGCTGATAAGTTAGCGCGTCGCCATCTGCGTCACTACCCTGTAGTCGAATTGGCAGTGTTGCATCTTCTTCCATTGTGAACGTTAAGTCCATTACCGTTGGCGCATCGTTAGTGTCGATTACCGTTACCGTGTAGGTCGCACACGCTTGCGCGCCCGACGGGTCAGCTACGCATACCGTAATGGTAGCAGTACCGTGGAAACCATCTGCAGGTGTAAATGTCACAACGCCATTGACGATTTCTAGGGTGCCGTTTGTGGCTTCGGCGCTAGCAATAGTTAACGTATCGCCGTCGATATCAGTGGCGTCATTTAACACATTGATGCTGAGCGGCGTGTCTTGGTTAGTAGATACTTCCGCACCTTCAAGAGTCGGAGCATCATTTACATTTTCAACCGTCACCGTAATTTGCGCAGTCGCTTCACCGCCATTCCCATCTGAAATGGTGTAGGTGATGATCGCAGTTCCAACAAAGTTAGGTAGCGGTGTGTAAACAATATTGCCTTCACTGCCGATGGTTACCGTGCCCGAATTAGCCGTTGCATCTGTGATGATTAACGTATCGCCGTCAATGTCAGCGTCATTGGCAAGTGCATTAACAATAACACTGCTGTCTTCACTTACATTAGCTTGGTCGTTATTTGCTACTGGTGCGTCGTTAATAGCAACGATAACTACGGTAACCGTTGCGGTATCAGTACCACTAAAGCCATCGCTAATAGTATAGGTAAATGTTGCCTCACCATTTACATTGGCAACAGGTGTGTAGGTAACGGTAGTGCCGTTATTGACCACCACACTTCCGTTGTCAGTACTTGCCATGGTTACTGTTAGTACATCGCCGTCGACGTCGCTATCGTTTGTTAGTACGGTTACTGTAACACTGCCATCTTCGGTAACACTTGCCGTGTCATCAACGGCAACAGGGGAATCGTTCACTGCAGTGACAGTTAGGGTTACCTGCGCTGTATCAGTGCCACCATGTCCATCTGAAACGGTGTATTCAATAGTGACCACCCCGTTATAGTTGGCAGGGGCTTGATAGCTTAACTCACCGCTTGGCAACAATATCACCGAGCCTGTAGACGCTGTTACTTCGGTAATGGTTAACGTATCGCCGTCTTCATCAGTATCGTTAGACAGCACATCCAAGGTTACCGACTTGTCTTCTTCAGACGTAAAGCTGTCATCATTTGCCACAGGAATATTGTTCTCAGCAACAGTTAGCACCAAGGTACCCGTTACCGTGCCGCCCATACCGTCTGACACGGTATAGGTAACCATCACTGTGCCTACGAAACCTTCAGGTGGCGTGTATGACACTAATCCATCGACAATATTTGCCGTTCCAAAATCAGCCGATACTGAGGTAAGCGTAAGCGCATCGC
This sequence comes from Alteromonas sp. CH_MED4-4, assembly GCF_037029575.1. Classification (NCBI taxonomy): domain Bacteria; kingdom Pseudomonadati; phylum Pseudomonadota; class Gammaproteobacteria; order Alteromonadales; family Alteromonadaceae; genus Alteromonas; species Alteromonas sp. CH_MED4-4. The sequence continues at coordinate 80,177 of NZ_JAYMEU010000012.1, forward strand.
CATCTGCATCTGTGTCATTGGCCAGTACGTCAACCTCTACCGCTTCGTTAAGCTTAATAGCCAGCTGATCGTCTTGAACGTCAGGAAGCGTATTGCCATCAACAAATGTGCCTACTCCACCAACAAAGCTAACCGCTCCATTGGTTGTAGCGTCAGCATCGTAACTTCCGCCATCCGTTAGGGTCAGCTTCACGCACCAGCTACCTGCAACAAGGCCTTCTTGCCAAGTGTTACTATTAACGTTAGGGCAAAAGCCTGGCGCGCCTGGCGCTGAGTAAATTACTGCGTCGCCGTCTGCAATGACATCAAACCAACCTAGTTCAGCAGTCCAAGTGCGCACAAATGCGTCTTCTGGCACGGCATTTCGCTGTGGAATAACCACATCGAACTGTGCTTGATTAGACTGATTATTCACCACGTCGAAGTTAAACAGGCCACCTACATTGTTTGCTTCTGTGTCTGTTGGAATGCGGTTTGTCACAACGCTGTCATCAGCAAGTAGCAATACGCCAGCATTTGAAGTGCCACGAGTGTATTCACCCGCGCTTACACATGCACCAGCGTTTGTTTCAACAAGATATTGCGCGCTTTCACCTGCAATTTCTGGCGCAAGTGAACACAGCGCGATGCTGTCTAAGTAGTTAGGAACACCGTCTAAGTCGGCATCACCTGTGCCTTCGATATTATCTGGCAGGCCATCACCGTCAGTGTCAGCACCGGTCAGCTCAGGTAAGGTTTCTACCACCTCAATGTAAATTGTGCGTGAAGTAACAAGCACTGGATTTTCACTGTCTGCTACTAGTACTGTCACCGCATAAACACCTGGCGCTACTAAAGCAGGGTCGAATGTAAATACGCCATCATCATTTGAAACATTAGTAAGTTCATGTGCTGAATTACTCCAGTCGTAGATAAAATCGGCGGCCGGATTGGTGTGACTGATAGCCGTTAGGACGTCGACTAAGCCATCATTTTGGCCAACAGTTAACGTTGCAGTGTTAGCTTGCTCAACTGACAGCGCTACAACTGGGGCCACAGGCGTTTCTGCAATTGTGGTAGTCTGCGACGCTTTTTCTCCGGCATTTACATTTTCATTTAGCGTTACGATTACCGTTTCGCCGTCATCGATAACCGTGTCAGGGATAATATTGAATTTAACTGTGGCCTGTGTGCCACCTTCAATGGTGACAGTGCCAGAGATAAGGTCGTGATCGCTAGTATCTGCAGTACCTGAAACCGTGTAGCTCACTGTTACTGGGTAACTAGGTGCATTACCGCTTAGCAGTACATCAAAGCTTGCTGCGCCACCTTCGGTGACAACACCGTCATCGCTTAAAGACACTTGAGGGTTTACGCGGATAGTTTGACTAACCGTTGTCGTATTGCCTTCATCGTCAGTTGCCTGCCAGTAAACGGTATGTAGCCCTGGCGTAAAGCGGGTTTGACCGTTCAATAAGGTTACTGGTATTGGGTTACCACCTGCATCTACAGCTGTTGCATTACCAAGTGCAATTTCTGTTAGATATCCTGTGGCATCAAGTTCAATATCCGCTGGTGCTTCGACAACTGGGAAGGTTTGAGCAGTTTGCTCAGAGGCACTAACAGTAACTATTACACTTGCTTGCGATGTTGCGCCACTTGCATCGGTAATAGTATAAGTAATTTGAACATCGCCTTGCGTTCCAAGCGCAGGCGTATAGACAAGTATCCCATTTTCAACTTCGACACTGCCGCTATCCGCTGTTGCGCCAAGTATTGATAATGCATCGCCTTCAACGTCAAGGTCGTTGCTTAGTACGTCAATTTCTACAGCTGTGTCGTCTAATGTAGCAGCCGTATCCGCAACCGCCACAGGCGCATCGTTCACGGCCACCACATTCACTGTGATATTGGCGGTGTTCGAATCTTCTTGACCGTCGTTCGCTTTATAGCTGAACAGTACCGTACCGTTGTAATTTTCTGGGGTAACGTACAGCAAAGAAGGGGCTGAACCTAACACTTCACCTGTTGGCAACGTTACCAATTCAAACGTTAAAACGTCTTCGTCTGCGTCGGTGCCCATTAGCGTTATCGGAAGGCTATCTCCTTCTTGAATAGTGAATTCAAAATCTTCAACTACTGGACCTATGTTTGTATACACCACTGTAACGGTAATACGCGCACAAGCCTCTTCGCCCTCAGCATCTTGAATACAAACGTCGATGGTTACTTCGCCGGAATAATCCTCAGACGGCGTATAAACCAGTTTGCCGTCAACGATTTCAACCGTGCCGTCTGAAGATGTGGCGCTGACGATAGTATGCGTATCATCTGTATCTACATCTTCAACATTGGCGATAACATCGATGGTTAACGCTTCATTTTGGTTCGTTGCAGCAGTGAAATCAGCAAGTGTAGGTGCATCGTTAACAGCGGTAACCGTTACAACAAGCGTACCTGTAGCTGTTGCTCCATTGCCATCAGAAACCGTGTAGGTAATGGTTGCTGTACCATTGAAGTTCTCATCTGGTGTGTAGCTTACTTGGCCACCTTGAATAGCTACTGAACCTTCGTCAACGGTTACGTCTGAAATAGTCAGTACGTCTTCATCAATGTCAGAGTCATTCGCGAGTACGTCGACAGCAACAGAGCCATCTTCCTCGACTGTGGCCGTATCATCCACCGTTACCGGTGTATCATTAACCGGGTTAACGGTAACAGTAATCGTTGCTGTATCAGTGGCACCATTGCCATCGCTTACCGTGTATGACACTGTCGCTTCTCCATTAAAATCAGCATTAGGCGAGAAAGTAACCTGGCTATCTGCCGTGATCACTGCGCTACCCTGCGCTGACGAGGCGGCTGAGACTGAAAGCACATCTTCATCTATATCAGAGTCATTGGCGAGAACAGCTACCGTTACTGAAGCGTCCTCATCAACAACAGCGGTGTCATCCAAAGCGATAGGAGCATCGTTCACCCCTTCTACCGTAAAGCTAATGCTTGCAGTGGCGGTACCGCCATTTCCATCTGAAATAGTGTAGGTGGCCGTTGCCGCCCCATCAAAATCAGCAGGTGGTGTATAGGTCACACTGTTATTTGCATTAACTGTAATAGTCCCCTCAGATGCGCTAGCAGATGTTACGCTCAATTCATCATTGTCAACATCTGTGTCATTGTCTAATACAGCAAGCGTAGTGCTTGAGTCTTCGGTAACTCTTCCGGCGTCATCATTAGCTACTGGAGCGTCGTTAACAGGCGCAACCGTAACGGTGACTGTGGATGATGCGCTACCACCAGCGCCATCAGATACACTGTAAGTTATCGTGGCTGTACCGTTGAAGTCGGCACTTGGCGTAAAGCTAAGCGTATTATCGCCGGTAATGGTTGCAGTGCCTTGGCTACTGCTTGCAGCCGACAGCTGCAACGTGTCTCCGTCAATATCACTGTCGTTTGAAAGCGCATTAATAATTACCGTTTCGTCTTCCTGTACACTCGCCGTATCTGCCACAGCCACCGGATTGTCATTTACTGGGTTTACCGTAATTGACACTGTTGCTGAATCAGAGCCGCTGTTTCCATCAGAAACGGTATACGTCACTGTTGCAGCACCGTTATAGTCGGCATCCGGCGTATACAAAAGATTACCATCGCTATTAATGGTCGCCGTACCAGTACTAGCATTAACAGCAGTTAACTCAAGGGTATCGTTGTCTACATCTGTATCGTTAGCAATAACGTTAACCACAACGCTGCTGTCTTCATCAACGCTAGCTGTATCATTATTCGCAACGGGGGCATCGTTAACGTTTACAACCGTCACTGCCACCGTTGAATTAGCGCTGCCGCCAGCACCATCTTCGATGGTGTAAGTAATAGTGGCGCTGCCGTTGAAGTCAGCGTCTGGCGTGTAGTTCACCTGGTTACCTACAACCTGCACACTACCTGTTGTCACAGAGGCGCTCGCCACACTTAAGCTGTCGCCGTCAACATCGGTATCATTAGCAAGTACATTAATGCTAACCGACTCGTCTTCATTGACACTTGCGGTATCTGGATTAGCGATTGGGTTGTCGTTAACCGCTGCAATAGCTACAGACACCGACGCATTGTCACTGCCGCCGTTACCGTCTGTTACCGTATAGGCTACTGTGGCACTGCCGTTGTAATCTGCCGCAGGCGTAAACACCACATTGCCATCGCCATTAACTACTGCACTACCATTGGTTGCCGATACACTTGATACGCTTAATGCATCGTTATCAATGTCGGTGTCGTTAGCCAATACATTAATAACTACCGCTGTGTCTTCGTTCGTGCTGGCCGTGTCGTCGCTTGCCACTGGTGCATCGTTGACGTTAGTAACATTAATAGTCACCGTACCTGATGCCGTACCACCTGCACCGTCACTAATGGTATAAGTTACGGTTGTTGCGCCATTAAAGTCGGCCGTAGGTGTAAAGGTAATATTGTTTCCGCTAAAGGTTACTGAACCATTTGGCGATGTTGCATTGGTGATCGACAACGCATCGCCATCTACGTCAGTATCGTTAGTCAAAACATCAATAATTACGCTGCTGTCTTCGTTCACCGTCCCTGAATCAGGGTTAGCTATTGGCGCGTCATTTACTGCATTAACCGTTACCGATACAGAAGCTGAATCGGTTCCGCCATTTCCATCAGAAACCGTGTAATTAAGTGTAACAGGGCCATTGAAATCGGCCGGTGGCGTATAAAGAACATCGCCATTTGAATTTACGGAGGCCGCACCAGCGCTTGCCGACACCGCAGTAACACTTAGGGCATCGCCATCTACGTCACTGTCGTTAGCTAACACATCAATAATTACGTCATTATCTTCGTTAGTATTCGCACTGTCGTTTGTGGCAACCGGTGCATCGTTATCTGCTTGCACGTCTACCGTTAGATTCGCGCTATCACTGTTCCCATTTCCATCAGAAATGGTATAGGTCACAAGTGCTGGACCGTTAAAGTCTTGTGCAGGCGTGAAGGTGATGTTGCTTCCCGCAAACGAAACCGCACCGTTGCTAGAATTAGCTGCTGTGATAGACAGTGAATCGCCATCCACATCGGAATCATTTGCCAAGACATTTACTACCACTTGTGTGTCTTCAGTGGTATTGGCTGAGTCGGCCTGTGCTACAGGCGCATCTTGAACATTGCTTACCGTAAATGTTGCTGTGGCGGTGTCGCTACCGCCTGCGCTATCGGTAAGGGTGTATTGCACGGTTTCGGTGCCGAAGAAATCAGCTGCCGGCGTATAAATCAAGTTCGCGCCATCTGTAGTTACCGTACCGCCGTTACTTGGCGTAGCTACAGAGGTAATGATGATACTTTGACCGCTGTCTGCATCGCTATCATTGCTACGGGCCGCTAACGTATTGCTGGTTGTATCTTCATCTACCGTAAAGCTATCGTCATTCGCAGCGGGTACACGGTTGAGCAAGGTTACCGTCACGTCGTTAGCATTTAATGACTGAGGCTGAGCTGCCCCATCAACGTAGCTAAGCGCAGAAGAAATGGTTAAATCCTGGGTAGCCGCACTAGGCACTAGCGCGCTGGTGTCTAGCTCAACGCTAAACACATAGGTTTCAGTGTCACCATCATTATCGCTATTTACAATACTGCCTAAATCAAGCGTTAGCGTATTGTTAGACACACTAATATTGCCGTTCACATTAACTGCTGTGCCGCTAGCAGCACTGTTAATACTTGCTGGATTGACACCTGAAGAAAGGCCAGTATTAAAGGTACGAGCAAGTTCCCCCGCCCCTGCGAGCAATGAAACATTAGCAGGTAAGGTAACGCTTAAGCTTAAATCGTCTGTTGTCCCCTTAGGTACAGTAACAGTTTGTGTAAGGGTTAGTGTTTCGCCCTGGACAAAGTTGTTACCAGATGTACCACCATCACTGGTATCGGTAAGGGCAAAGGTTGGCGCAGATACGGTTTGCGCTTGTGAAGTAACCGGAATAAGCAGAGCATTCTCGCCATCAGAAGCGTTACTGTCGTTGTCGCTTAACTGGTTGGCACCGAGGTTGTCACCGCTAAACAACGCTTGAACTGAAAATACGGTGTTGTCAGCTGCATTAGCATCTAGCGTTAGCACCACAGACGCGGTTACCGTTTCACTTGGGGCAATTCCGCCCACGTTTACGTCAAATGGCGTTTCGCTTACTACAACACCTTGGCTAGTAACAGCTGTATTAGCTACTACGCTTAAGCCTGCATTAACCGGCTGAGTAAACGAAACGTTTTCTGCAATCGCTGAACCTTGATTGGTTGCCACGGTGTAAATGCGTACGCTGTCACCTGGATCAACAACCCCATCACCGTCTACATCGTTAACAAGTTCATAGTATTGAATAATCTCTAGTTCTGGCGTGCCTGCGCCCGTTGATGCACTGAAGGTAAGTGGCTGGAAGCCATCACTATCTGCACGGTTATTGTCGGCATAGACAGTATCAGTTTCATCGCTGGTAGCTTCACCTTGTAGCGAGAAGCTCTCGTTTGCGGCATTGCCGTTGAAATCAACCAGCGGTGAGTCGATGGTAACTTCAAGAGAAACCGTTTCGCTGGCGCCAGCCGCTAGCGTGATAAAATCTGCGCTCAATGAGCTACCAATTACACTAACCGTATGCCCACCGCTTACCGTCGCCGAATTAGCAACGTAAGTAAGACCTGTGGGAATAGCGTCGCTTAGGGCAATGTTTGATAGCGCTTGGCTACCTGTATTTTCAAGTAAATACGTAATGGTTAGCGTATCGTTAGGGCTAATGACATCATTGGTGTCAGCATCGGTTGATAAACTTACTAGCTGAGTAATATCTAAATCTGCTGTGTTTGCAGGTGTGCCCACTCTGAAAGTGTTTGCCTGGTCGCCGTTTACATCGTTACCATCAGCATCAGTTGGCTCTGCTACTGTGTCAGATGAATCTACGCTACCTTGTAGCGAGACTAACGTGTTGTTAGCCACATTGGCATCAACAAGCAACTCGAATGTAATGGTTTCAGATTCACCAAAAGCCATATCGCCAACATTTACCGTAATGCCAGCACTATCATCAAGGGTGCCTTTCGTGGTTGTCGCGGACCCTGCTACATAGTTTGTATTCGCAGGAATCCCATGAGTAAATACAACGTCAGTGGCTGTGGCACTATCGCTTTCATTAGTTAGCGTTGAAGTGACTAATACGGTATCACCAGCATCAATGAAACCATTACCATTGACATCATCAGATAGCACAACTGATTGGGTTGCACCGATGAATGCGGCGATATCACCTGTTACGTTAATTGAATCGGCAAAGCTGTAGTCTCGCTCGTCAGCAGTGTCGCCGCTCATTGAGCTATATGCACCATTGGTCAACCCAATAGATAGCGCGTTACCCACATCAGCATCACTATCGACGGTGAACTGAAGGGTTACTTGTTTGCTGCCATCTACCAACGTAATACTGCCCATATCTACAACAAGTAGCGTAGGCGTCGTATCATCTATCGTACCTTGCCCCATGAAGCTATTTGCTACATAAGTTAGACCGCTAGGAACTGAAACGTTAAACGTGGTCTCAAACGCGTCAGCAAAACTAGAGGTGTGGCCTAGGTCGATAGTTAAGGTAAAGGTATCCTCCAACGATACAGAGGTTTTATCGAGCGTCATTGTTGAGTCTAGATTTGGCTCAACGATATCGATCTCGAGAGTAGATGGACCTGCGCTTTCGCCGCCGCCTGATGCATTCACGCTGTTTGTAAGTGTTGTACCTTGCGCGTTGCCTACTTCGTTTTCTACAACACCGGTAAAGGTAACAGTTATGTAATCATTGGTGCTATCGCCATCAGCGGTATTACTCACAGTGCCAAAATCAACCGTGACATCGTTGCCTGAAACACTAGCCGTTGCCGCGCCGTCATAGCTGATTTGCGCCGGACTGTTAATACTAATACTGTCAAAGCGAATGTCCGCTGGCAGCGTATTTACAACAGAAACCCCGCTAATTGTGCCTTCCACTAAATCGATACGCGCATCTATAGAAACCGACTCACCCACTGCGAAATCGTTATCGCTATGTGTAGCATTAAGTGTAGATTGAATAGCCAGTGTGTTATCCACCGTTACATTACTACTAGCTGTTTCACGATAGTTATTTAGCGCAGTGTCATCATCGTCGTCTGTACCATCGGCGCCACTACGTCCGTTTAGCCCACTGCCGTCCAACTGACTGTTATAGGTTGCTTCAACTGCATTAGTTAGCGTCTCACCAGCGCTTGCTTCGTTGGCCATTACGACGCTGTATTCGACGGTAACGCTTGCAAGAGCTGGCAGGTCGAATGCTGCAACCGACAGCGTATCGCCAGTGTTGGTCGTAGTTGTCTCACTCACATCACTCACGGTCAGTGCTGTGTTTGTGCCGGTTAGTACTGCATCGTCACTCGGGTTGGTTAGCGTTATCGCAGAGAAGGTAACACCAGAGCCGCTGCCGTCAGGCCCACCCAATAACTCAGCAGGCATTACATCTTCAAAGGTCACTGCATACGCAGTTGCTGTATTCCCCGTGTTGGTTACCACGGTACGGTACGTTACCGTATCGCCACTATCACTTGCTGTTGCACCTGCAATGATGGTTTGCGTAATAGATAAATTGGGTTCGATAACATCCACGTCAACATTCGCAGAAGGTGCTGGCGTGCTTACGTCTTGGTAGCTAAGTGAACCAGTACTAGTTAGCGTTGTTCCAGCTTGGTTACTTAAGATATTGGCGACTTCAACAGGCACAGCGATGGTAACTTGTTGAGACGTTGAAGCGCTGTTGGTGATGGTACCAAAATCTAATACTACTGGGTCGGTTCCCTGAGCCGGAGTGGTATTAGGTATATTAGTGCTGGTGAAATCTGACACTGGCGTTGTAATAGTGATGGCGTCGCCGGTATACGTTAAGCCAGAAGGAAGATCTAACGTATAAACAAAGTTGTCTGTCGTGCCGGTTGGAATAGAGAAACTTGCGGTTAAATCAACCACAGTTCCAATAGCAGCATCGGCTGCAGTAGTCGTTAACGTAAGCGTGGGCGCATTGGCGGTCACTGATGCCATAGCAGAATCAGCGATATCGTTAACGTTTTGGCCTGAGTCGTTATTCGCGCCGCTACCAGTACGTTCACCGGTATCTGAACCGGCTGCGCCTGGCGTCGCATTTCCAGTACCTGATGCGCCTGGCAAAGACGTTGCTGAGGTTGAAACGGTATTGGTTACGGTTTCTTCAAAAGCAATATCAAAATTGACCTGAGCAGTGTACACAACGGTGACGCTTTCGCCCGCTTCCAGGTAATCAATGTCGCTAACCGCGCAGCTATCAGACTCAACCGTTAGCTCGTTGCCGCTGATGCTTGCACAGGCTGCTACATCAATGCCTGCCCCTCTTGAATGCGTCGCGCTTACCAAGCTAACCGTATTAAATCGTGCAGGTACGTTATCGTTGATGTACCAATCGTAAGCGCGAGAAACTCGAGAGCCCGCAGTATTTGTTAACGTGACGGTGAATGTTACTTCGCTTCCACCATCAACGGTTGACGGCGATGCTGCCTTTGTTGCTGTTAAATTAGGCTCTGCAATTCGAATATTCTGCGTCGCACTGTTGCTCTGGTTAGCACTGCTTTCATTTAAATAGTTTACTTCACCTGTTACCGTTTTATTGTTTGTACGGTTATTGTTACTGGTGTTTAAGGTAAGCACATCAAGTGTAACGGTGATACTTTCATCACCTGCATCGTCGTCATTATTTGTAACATCACCCAAATCGAAGATAACAGACTGACCACTAACAACCGGGGTAATAGTTGTATCTGACGCAGTAATTGACACGCCGTTTGCAGTCGTAAAGCCCGTATCAAATGTTCCGCGAATTTTTGCGGTGCCCGCTTGATAGGCCATTCCAGCAGGCAGAATAACTTCGATAATGTCCTGATTAGCAGTTTCTAGCGTCTGTCCCTCTGGTACGACAGTTGTAAACGCGTAGGTAAGCACTTCCCCTATAGCCGATTCACGAGTACCTGAATCACTCGTAAAAGTTTCTGAAGAAGCTATCAACGTAATATTGTCAGCTGAAATTGCTCTTGTGGCCGTGGTACCTGTGCTACTGGACTGAGAGTCACGCTCAACGGCTTGATCGCCTGTTTGGCTATCACCTGTAGCTTGCGCGGTAATATCAAAAGAGGAACCAGTCTGTGCACCTGCTTTTACTTCAGCAGTATAAGTGAACTGCACGCTATCACCAGCGGCAAGCTCCGTACCTGAATAGGTTACTCTGTCTGGTGAAGTTTGAAGTGCATACGTAAAACCAGTTGGGGTTGTTCCTGCGTTTACATTTGTGAAAATATCAGTATTAACATTGCTGACCACTTCAACATCATAAGCGGTAGCTGTACCTGTATTTTCAACATCAATAGTTACGGTTACCGTATCACCTGCTTCTACGCCAGAGCTAGGCGCCACGCTTGTTGTTGCACTTAACACATGTTCAGCAAACTGATTAGTTGACGTAGCTGAAGCGTTGTTGGTGGTATTGTTGGTTCCCGCATTTACCTGCAGCTGCTTGCTTTGCGTTGACGTTGTAGCGGCATTTTGCGCGATATCTTGCACCAAGGCTTCAAGCGTGATTGAAAATGTATTATCGCTTGGATCGTTATCATTATTAGTGGTTGTACTGCCGTTAAACACGGCTCTAACCGTTTGCCCACTAGCGACAGTGCCAGACGATGTCACGGTTGGGCTGGCACTGACCGTTCCATCAAACCCAGTAGAGTCTACTGTTAACGTATTGCTGTATTCAAAGCCAGCAGGAAGCGTCATATCTACCGTTAAGTCATTCGTTGTACCCTCTGGCAAAGTCACGTCTACCCGATACTGTACGGTATCACCTACCACAACATTCCCCGTGGGACTTACTATTGTTGAAGCAATAGCAATATCTGAAACGGTGACAAATGCGTCATCTGACTGCGGATCAAAGGTCGCAGCCTGCCCCTGTGCAGAAGCCCAATCAATCGTCGCTTCAGACGTGATGACATCGTTAGGCTCTGCAGTTTGTGCAATATCTTGTGTGAAAGTAAGCACGTAAACCTCACCCGCGGCGAGGTTCTGTATGCTGTAAGTACCATCTGCTAGTGAGCCGCTGCCCAAGGCTACACCATTCCCATCGACTGTTGCAGATACAAGGCTCTGCGAAGCCACGCCAGAAACGATAGGAACACTGGCGGTGGTGTCAAATGATGTGGCGCCACCTTCGTTAGTTACTGTTAAGGTGTACTGAACGGTATCACCGGCATCTACGTTTCCTGCAGAAGTAGCAAGTGAAACGGTCAATTCTGGAGCACGAACAAGAATTTTAGCTGACTTAAGATCGGCAGTGATTGCATCAGGCGTATTGGTCGAAGTACCTTGGAATAAGTTCGCCAATTCCAACCCATCAGCATAGGGCTTATCGGTTACCTCAACGGTAAAATCAACTTCTAGTACTTCAGCTTGGGTTGTTGAGATACTGCCCCAATCTAATGTTACGCTGTTTTCAGCGGATGATACCGTGATTGTAGGTGTGAGGGTTGTTACGGTATTCTCAGCGGTATAAGAGAAGCTGGTGTTGCTCGCAATATTTGAATTTGTATCGACAGTCGTTTCTGGGATTAAGAAAACGGGCAAAGGAAGAAAATCTACAAATACAATGTCGTTAGTATCGCCAGAAGGAATATCCATGCGCAAACGATAGATAACGCTTTCACCCGGTGCGTACTGTAATAGTTGTGTGGTTGTATCGCCGTTACCGTCAACAAGAAATTTAGAGGTACGAATACCTTCAATAGAGACCGAAGCACTTGAGCCTTCCAAGCAGCTCGACGCACCACTTGCTACGTTATATTGTGCGCTTTGAGAAAACGACAGTGAATCGTTAGCAACGACAGGGGCATTACTATCAACCCCTGTGTAACCACCAACGTAATTTTGCTGAATATCTACGGTGTAAGAAACCGTCAAAACGCTTCCCCCCGGAAGCGTGCCTGTTGCGTTAGTAACGTTGTAAGTGATGGCCTCATTTTGACTGGCATCAGTACTTGAAGCAGGCCTCGTTATGTTAAACGTACTTCCACCATAGTTAACCGTGATATCAGATGAAAAATCGACGCCATCGGCTATGGTGTCGTTAAGAATTAAAGAGTCTACCGATACGTAATCAGAAATTTGGATTGAGTTAGTAACGGTAAGTGTGTTGCCGGGACTTGACTCTCCTGTATTTACACCTTGCTGTATTGCAACATGCTTTGCCGTAACCGTGTCACTGCTAGAAACCTGGGTAAGCCCATTGCCGTTAAAACTCGCATTAAAGTCAAGCGGATGCACAATACTTGACGCACTGCACTGCTGCGCATTCAGGACATTAATAAAATGCATGGGGTAGCTCACGCGCACATCATTTGCACTGCTTGTTCCCGTAGCAGAAGCACACGAAACATCTAAAATGCCACCGGGGTTTGACGTAGAGGGTTGACTATTTATAGAGCACCCAGTTCCACCAGTTATCGTAGCTTGATTGCTATACTGAACACCGTTGTCTAAAACATCTGTGAACTGTAAGCTGTCTATCGTAGGGCCATTTGCAACATCTAACGTATGTGTAACGGTTGCTGAAAAACTTGGGCCCGCAGCAAGCTCGTTTTCCGCAGCAGAGCTTTGCGTAGTTACTTGGTAGAGGGCTGCCTCAACCGACGCACTTTGCGTTGTTCCCACTATTGGGCCGTTATCACCTGTTGCTGTGTCACCAAATTCATAAACAGGCGTTACCTCGATAGCAAACGCTTCCGCTGGCGTTGCATTGCTGTCTATAGTGAAACAAACATTTGTAGTTAGATCAGGGCCATTGGTTACAACCGAGCCCACTGGGATATCTACCGTTGAAAAACTGAACCCTTCAGTGCCCGCAACGGTTTGCGCAATGATAGGATCTTCGAGCTCATTGTTGTTCGCAACGGTGTCAAACGTGCCTACATTAACCGTAGCGCTGTTACTTCCTATAAACGTCGCACCGTTAAATGTTAAGTCAGCATCATGAATAACGCGAAGATAAGGGCCATACCCTGTTGTACCTGAGTTAATTAACGGTATGTCGTAACAAAATGACTCCCCTATAAACGCGCTTTGCGGCGGTGAGTTTGTGATGACAGGGGTTGCTGCTTGCGCGCTTTGCAATGCGCCTAAGAGCAATGAAGTACCGATGATGGCTTTGGACAATGTGCGGATCATGCCTTTCCTTTCATTCGTTTTTTTCTTTTTAAAACAGTTAGCTATCGGGTTCAGTTGTAATCACTTCATGCTTGTTTTCATCGAACTCAACGTAAAAAACCATTGAATACATTCAAATGATAAAACCTGAAAACTAGTACAAGATTTAACTTCTCGCCAGATAGAAAGCAGTAACTATTAATAAACAAAAACTAATATCTCTTTATTTTATATAGAGTTACTGAGCAAAGCAGACCATAACGCGTTGAAAAGTGTAAAGACAGTAGACATAAGGATAAGACAACAAGGATAGGGGTAAACCCCTATAGCAATTACTAAACCCCCAAATTTAGTTAGCTGTATGAATCATTAGATTTATTATCGAGCGATATTATTTAAAACCCACACCTTCATATTGGTATAAAAATCAATACTCACGTATTGAACCACATCTCAGAGTTAAGCTTTATAATTAACCAAGAGGTCAAAAATCCATGTTTTGAGTAAACTCAGTTCCTATTAAAGGCCGTGCTCCCTCATCACGAACAAAACATAAAGATGGAAAGAAAACAAACCTCCATCAGACGTTATCACTTAGCACTCTTTTGGATTTGAAACGTTTTTTTACTCAAATACATCAAGCATTCGTTGCGTTATTTTGGGTCATCCTAAATTCGGGTAATTAGCTCCTCGCCATTAAATTTTTCTTATTTTTATTCTCTTTCTATTGATCTTGATCAAACTAATAACTAAACTTTCAGTAATTTCTGAAACTTCTGGAAGGTAAAAATGAAAATGACGCCTTTAATTACATCTGCGGTAATGCACTTTGGCGAAATGGGAAGTCGTTGGGGTTTCAACAGAACAGTTGGGCAAATTCTTGCGCTTATTGTTTTAAACGAAGAGCCCATTTCGGCGCAGGAAATTGCAGATGCGCTCAACATATCCAGAGGCAATACCAGCATGGGTTTAAAAGAGCTTCAGTCATGGCGCTTAGTTAAACAGCATCTTGTTCCTGGTGAGAGAAAAGAGTTTTTTATTCCGGCTGGCGATATTTGGACATTGGCCAATAGAGTATTCGAAGAACGAAGAAAGCGCGAGATAGACCCAACCATGAGTCTACTGCGTGATTTGTTGCTTGACGCACCTGCCAATGAAAAAGAGGCAAATGCACAACATAAACTGAACGAAATTCACGATTTACTCGAATCAATTACGGCATGGTCTGAAGAGCTTCAAAATCTTGGGCCTGAAAAGTTAAACACGTTGATGAAGTTGGGTTCTGGCGTGGGCCGTATGCTTGAGCTTAAGGACAAGCTACTTCCGGGGAAAAACAGCGTTAACTAAGGGGGCCTTCTGTGGATGCATTCTTGCTGTCTCGTTTACAATTTGCGTTAAATATTAGTTTTCATATTTTGTTTCCAACCATCACCATGGCGATGGGCTGGTTTCTATTTTACTTTAAGCTGCGCTCTAATATTTCAGGTCACCCTGTGTGGATGCGTATGTATCGCTTTTGGGTACGTGTATTTGCCCTAAGCTTCGCCTTGGGTGTAGTAAGCGGCGTCACCATGTCATTTCAGTTTGGTACTAACTGGCCTGGATTTATGGAGAAAGTAGGTAATGTGGCGGGGCCACTGTTAGGTTATGAGGTACTTACCGCCTTTTTCTTAGAAGCCACGTTTTTAGGCATCATGCTGTTTGGCATACGCCGTGTTCCGAACTGGCTGCATACGGCTTCAACCCTTATTGTTGCACTTGGCACCACTACTTCTGCGTTCTGGATATTAGCCTTAAATAGCTGGATGCAAACACCGCAGGGTTTTGAAGTGGTCGACGGTGTAGTGTATGCCACAAACTGGAAAGAAATTATCTTTAACCCATCTTTCCCTTACCGCTTTGTACATATGATGTTAGCGTCTGGACTGACGGCCAGCTTCCTGATAGCTGGGCTTTCGGCCTACCGCATGCTTAAAGGCGACGACAAGCTTGCACCTAAGCTCGCGCTTAAAACCGCCACCTATACGGCGGCAGTGTTAATCCCGCTACAAATTTTTGCTGGTGACATGCATGGTTTAAATACGCTTGAGCATCAGCCTCAGAAAGTAGCGGCGATGGAAGGACTTTGGGAAACCACTGAAGGCGCACCTTTGTTGCTTTTTGCAATTCCTGACGAAGAAAGCAAAGAGAATCATTTTGAAATTCCCATTCCCTATGGTGCGAGTTTAATTCTTACTCACGAACTTAAAGGCGAGATTAAAGGGTTAAATGAGTTTGAAGGAGAGCATCCGCCCGTTGCTCCTGTTTTCTTCGGTTTTAGGGTTATGGTGGGAATGGGTATGTTAATGCTTGCTGTGTCATGGCTTGGCAGTCTTTATCTTATGCGCAAAAAAGACTTCCCAATTTGGCTTAAACGCACGTTTGCAGGCATGGCGTTTAGCGGCTGGATTGCTACGTTAGCAGGCTGGTACGTAACGGAAATAGGCCGCCAGCCCTATTTGGTAAGCGGTGTATTAAGAACCGCTGATGCCGTTACCCAGTTACCACCGGCGAATATTGCTCTGTCCTTCACGCTCTATCTTGTTATTTATACGGTGCTTCTAATCGCATATATGGGAACACTTATGTTGATGTGCAGAAGAGCCGTTGAAATTGAAGAGATAACGACGGAAGAGCGCGAAATTGCCAAGGCAAAAATGCAACCTACTGACCCAGACCCAAGCACGGTTTAAGGAGAGCAAACATGTTTGAAAATGTATCAGCAGAAATGCTCGGAAATATTTATGTGGGTTTACTTGGTCTATCTGTATTGCTGTACGCCATTTTAGATGGCTACGACTTGGGTGTGGGTGTACTTATTCCGCCAAGAACAGAAGCGTTTCGCGATGACATGATAGCCTCCATAGGCCCTTACTGGGATGCTAATGAGACGTGGCTTGTGCTCGCCATAGGTCTACTGCTTATTGCTTTCCCTGAAGCCCATAGTGAGTTTTTACAAACCTTGTACTTGCCTGCAACCTTCATGTTATTAGGGCTTATTTTGCGCGGCGTAGCGTTCGATTTTCGCGCCAAGGTTGTACAGGTGAAAAAGCGTAAGTGGGACATGGTATTCAAATACGGTTCGCTTTTAACCACATTAGCTCAAGGGTATATGTTAGGTATATACGTGACGGGGCTTCGCACAGATATTTGGGCGCAAGGCTTTGCACTTCTCGCTGCATTTGGTGTTACGGCTGCTTATGCGTTTATTGGCTCGTGCTGGTTAATACTTAAAGGCGAAGGTGAGCTTCAACAAAAAGCGTATTACTGGGCCAGAAGAGGTTTAGGGGTACTGGCAGTAGGGATTGTCGCGGTAAGTATCGCAAACCTAACCTTACACGATGACGTGCGAGATTTATGGTTGTCTGCTCCTTGGGGCTATGTGCTTTTCGCTATTCCAGTAGCGTGTTTTGCGCTCTTAGCACTATGTGGTGTGTTGCTTAAAAAACTGCCTGATGCACAAGGGAAAGGCGAATGGCTTCCGTTCTTTATTGCCCTTCTAGTATTTTTACTTTGTTTCACCGCATTTGGCATAAGCTACTATCCGTTTATCATCCCTGGACAGATGACGGTGATGGATGCGCTTAGTGATGCAAGCTCTCTGCGCTTCTTGCTTGTTGGCGTAGTTATTGTAGTACCTATTATTTTGGCTTATACGGCCATGGTATATAAGATATTCTCCGGTAAATCAGAGAAGCTTTCTTACTACTAGCCTTTGTTAATGGGATCGCAGCAGATCCCAATTACTTGAAACAATAGTGAACATCATTGAAATTCAATGGTGTTCACTTTCTATTCAGCGCTATACTAAACGCTGTACATTGCGAGTTTCTTGCGGTTCCCGACGCCTTTCCTGTGCTTGGGGCATTTGCGGCGACCAGTATCCCCAATCCACGAACTCGATCTGAAAACCTGCGATCAAAATATGATCCTTTCCCTCGAACAATGTATACCAATGATTAGAGGATGTTTAGCGTTAGCTAGTCTACCCTAAGGTGTGATCAAAATTTAAACGTTACTTACCGTTAAATATTTTGTTGACATCAAACTGTAATATTACTATATTTTATTTGGGGCAATTTTTAATAGAAGGAGCCAATACCATGGAAAATGTATTCCATTCGTTCTCACGGTTCTTCAAGCGCGCGCACCCCTACACAGTCGCTCACTATATCGGCCGTAAAAATGCGCAGCGTATCTTAGGATGTAAAATCAAAAAGAAATCCAAGATATTTGCCGACCAGCACGTTGAAGACCAAAATCATTAATTTATATGGGGCCCATCAAACCGGCCCCTTTTTTTTGGATTTTAAATGTGGTTTAACGGTACCGAGGTTGTGTACTTAATCTGCTCCATTGCAAAGCTTGAAGTGACGTCGGAAAACTCTATACCGTTAACCAATCGCTTATAAAAATGATCAAAGCAATCCATATCGGTAACGAGGACTTTTAGCAGGTAATCGTATTCGCCAGACATACGATAACATTCAACAACTTCATCAAATGATGCGGCGTGTTTAGCGAAACTTGCCA
This sequence comes from Alteromonas sp. CH_MED4-4, assembly GCF_037029575.1. Classification (NCBI taxonomy): domain Bacteria; kingdom Pseudomonadati; phylum Pseudomonadota; class Gammaproteobacteria; order Alteromonadales; family Alteromonadaceae; genus Alteromonas; species Alteromonas sp. CH_MED4-4. The sequence continues at coordinate 98,013 of NZ_JAYMEU010000012.1, forward strand.
GCCACTTTCCATCATGTCTGCCCGCTTTTACTTGCACGAAAACGGTCATGGCCAGCCCCAGGTGTTTTGCTTGCAACAGCGCTACTCGCCTAGAGATTATGCCCTTCTCTTCTAGCTTTTGAATACGCCGCCAGCAGGGCGTTACCGTAAGCCCAATTTGCTCAGCGATTTCTGCGACAGGCGTGTCAGCGTTATTCTGTAGCATGGCCAAAATGGCTTTATCTATTGTGTCTATACCGCTTGTTTTTTCACTACGCATAGTGAGATGTAGCCCTTTATTTCCGTGTTCTTAGTTTTTCAGCGAATTACGTCAGGCGCTTTTCTTTTATGGAGGCTATTTAAAGCCACCAAGGCTGATTAAAGTCGACATTTTCTGGTGCAATTTCGTACTGAAAGGGAGGCGTGAATACATCCCAAAATGCATCCCGCAAGTCCTCGTCTATTATGCTAAGTTTACCTGCATCGCGATAGCGAGATAGCAGTGTGTTGTAAGCGTCAATCGGCATTTGCGGGTTAGACTGGCGAAAGATAACACGCCCTCCAAACTCTTCATACATCGCTTTTTCTGTTTGAAACTGTATAACCTGCTTGGCCGCTATCTCTTTAATGGGTTTCGTTGCCGTTTCACTTGAAACCTGACCTTCAAACTTCTCGATAAACCTGCTTACCAGTGTTTGATTAACCGTTATGCCTTTTTGTTTTGCATAGTCCTCTAAAACAAGCTCATAAATTCTGTTAGACGCATTTACACGGACCACATAATCAAGCATACCTGCGTAATTGTCTTTCGCTTGCTGCTTCAAGTTTTTACGTTCTTCTTCACTAGGCACGACGTCTGCCATACGGATTTCAGTATTAAGCACCATTGCTAAAACACCCTGCTCATCGACTTGTCCATTTGCCTGAGCAGCATAAGCAAGGTTTGAACTTAGAATAAGTAGCGCGGTGGCCAATGAAGATCGAATAGCTGATGTCATGCGCATTTAGCACTCCCTGTAGACGTATTATCGCCGCGATTACGAACACTTTGAGTCTCGCTGAGTGGGTAATTAACTGTGCGGACTAGTATTACCCAAATGGGCGTTGTAATGAGTAAAGCATTAAACGCTATGACTACGCAATACCGTGGCGTACTGATATTAGGAATATGCTGCGAGCTTCAAATTTATTGGGGTGAACGAGTGCTTATGTGGTGTAGCCGAGAGAGGATGGCGATAGCGACGCAGTAGACTAGCTATTGGTGAAAGCGTTATTCGTTAGAAATGATATATACCAAAAGCGGTATGGACTAAAAGCTTTGTCGCGCGTTTAGCGTGGGTGTGGAAATACAGATATTAGAAAGAAAAACGGCGGTCAAATGACCGCCGTTTTTGAATTCTTAGATAGCTTGCACGTTAGCAGCTTGAAGACCTTTTTGACCTTCTTCAACTTCAAATTCTACTCGCTGACCTTCTGGAAGCGTTTTGTAACCGTCAGAGATGATCGCACGGAAATGAACGAATACGTCCTTACCGCCGTTATCTTGAGTTAGAAAACCGTAACCTTTATCAGCGTTGAACCACTTAACTGTGCCTGTAACTTTAGACATGTCGTATAGACCTCAAATATCGTATTAAATTGCGCATAAGCGCGTGTAACTAAGTTCTTTAGAGTCTTTAAATTGGCGGAGTATTGGGTCTTACTTACGAATGGACAAACAACTTACAACAAATTACCGGGTAACTCGAGTGGTTTAACATATAGCAAATAATACAAAATCGCGTCTATTTAAAGACTTTGGCTTAGAGCCATAGCCACTATAACACTCTTCGGGACGATTACTATACAAATTAATTGATAAACTACGGATTTCATAAATATTTCACCGCAGCGTAACAAAAATTAATGCCCTTTCCGCCAGGCCAAATACCAGCAAATTGCGCCAATTACACCTGTACTTGCAGGGAAATACCATGATAAATCGTACATTGGCAGTATTGCTGTCATTAACACAAAAGTGGCGCCCACTACGCTTAAATGAGTGGTCTGAGTTGTTTTCTTTTGCTCTTGGAGCAGTGCCAAATGTGCCCTTTGTTGTTGCAATGGCAAGCGCTTCATCTGCTGTAAACTGTCGTACAGCAGATCTGGCATTTCAGGTAGTTTTTCAGACCAGAAAGGTAAGTTGTCTTTCACCTTCCCCATCATGGCGGTAAAGCCAATCTGCTCTTTCATCCAGTTTTCAAGAAACGGCTTAGCGGTTTTCCAAAGGTCGAGCTGAGGATACAACTGACGGCCTAAGCCTTCGATATACAGCAGTGTTTTTTGCAGTAGTACAAGCTGTGGCTGCACAACCATATTGAAACGTCGTGCCGTATTAAAAAGCTGTAGCAACACGTTACCAAAGGAAATTTCAGCAAGTGGCTTTTGAAATATCGGCTCACATACGGTTCGAATGGCCATCTCAAATTCATCGATGTTGGTGTCTTGTGGCACCCAACCTGAGTCAGCGTGAAGCTGGGCGACTTTGCGATAGTCGCGGTTGAAGAAGGCAATAAAGTTTTCAGCCAAATAGCGCTTATCTTCGCGGTTTAGCGTACCCACAATACCGAAATCGATGGCGATATATTTGGGGTTTTCAGGGTGTTCGGTAGATACAAAGATATTGCCCGGGTGCATGTCTGCATGGAAAAAACTGTCGCGAAATACCTGAGTGAAGAAAACTTCCACACCGCGCTCGGCCAATTTTTTCATATTGGTATTTTGGGTAAGTAATGCGTCTATATTTGAGATTGGCAGACCGTAAATACGCTCCATAACCAACACATTGCTGCGACAGTAGTCACTGTAAATTTTAGGTACGTATAAGGCGTCTGAGCCTTCAAAGTTCCGCCCTAACTGAATACCATTTGCAGATTCACGCAGTAAATCAAGCTCATCAACAATGGTCTTGCGGTATTCCACAACCACTTCGACAGGACGCAGACGTTTGCCGTCAGGAAGCCAGCGTTGAAGCACGTTAGCCAAGCTAAATAAAAGCTCCATGTCCGCCACGATGGTATCGCGAATATCTGGGCGCAATACCTTTACCACGACGTCTTCGTTGTTATGCTTCAACTTTGCCGCGTGAACTTGGGCTATAGAGGCAGACGCCAGCGGCGCTTTTTCAAATTCACTGAATAATTCGCTTAAATCAGAAAGCCCTAGCGCTTGCTTGATAATGTCTTGTGCAGCGTCAGATGAAAATGGCGGAACTTTGTCTTGCAAACGAGCAAGTTCGTTAGCAATGGCAGGAGGAAGCAAGTCTCGGCGGGTAGAGAGCATTTGGCCGAATTTAATAAAAACAGGCCCAAGGTTTTGTAGTGCAAGGGTAATACGCTCGCCGGCTGACTTGCCCTTGTGCTTGTTTCGCACCCAAAAAATGGTATGACGCATAGCCCGCGCGTACCAGGGTAACCACTTTGCTGGAATAAGTTCGTCTAAGCCGTGTTCCAACAATACCTTGTTAATTCGGTATAACCTAACAATACGCATTTATGAGCCTGTTTCTCTCAATCTTACTTAAATTTTTCTTCTAGGCGGCGCAGTCTCGCATCGGCACTTTCTGCTCGATCGCGAAGCGCATTAACTTCGTCACTAAAGTGCATAACCGCCAGCTTGTGTGCAGCAAGCTGCTTTTCTTCTACTACGGCGTTGCCGAATACCTTCGCCATGGACGCTAGTGCTGACATCGACTTCTCATGCACGGTTTTCACCGTTTTCACGGTCTGATGGGCAATAACATCGTTGGTCTTTTGTGCCAGCAACTCTTCAATGTCGATATCGAGCTGCTGAAACAAGGCACTGACCTGCTGAGCAACATTGAGCTCTCCTTCCAAAAAGAGGGCCTTTTGCTGAATAAGACGAGTCAACTGGCTGGTTTCTTTTAACTCTGGCAAGGTTTGTAGCGACGCTTTAATACAACAGTCTTTCGGCCCAAGGGACGCGACGGCGTCTTCAAACGAGCCTTGTTCGCTGAGTACGTCAATACGGTCAGAAAACGACAGCGTAATACCATAAGGAAGCGGCGAAATGAACGCGGTAAGCCTGGCGCCAGCAAGCGCTTTTAGCCTTACTTCGCTGTCTTCGTCTAAAGACAGCAACTTGTTTAAAACCGATTCAGCCGTTGCGGTAACCAGCGCAGAAGTAGGCATTAAAACTTATAACCTCTATGTAGCGCTACAATACCGCCAGTCAGGTTTTGGTAATCACATTGCTCGAAGCCAGCCTGCTCGAACATCCCCTTCAAGGTTTCTTGATCTGGGTGCATACGTATGCTTTCCGCAAGGTATTGGTAGCTTTCTGCATCGTTCGCCACTAGCTGACCCATTTTTGGCAAAATGTGAAACGAGTACATATCGTAAAGTTTGCTGAGCTGCTCTGACGTAGGCTTAGAAAATTCTAATACCAGTAAACGGCCGCCTGGTTTTAACACGCGAAAAATAGAATTAAGCGCGTTTTGCTTTTCCGTTACGTTGCGAAGGCCGAATGCCATGGTCACCACATCAAAATGGTTGTCGGGGAAAGGCAGTGCTTCCGCGTCAGCTTGCACATAATCGATGTTGCTTACCAAGCCGCGATCGCGAAGCTTATCACGGCCTACTTTCAGCATAGACAAGTTGATATCGGCAAGGGTTACGCGCCCTGTAGGACCTACCAAACGTGAAAACTTAGCGGTTAAATCGCCAGTACCACCGGCAATATCCAATACTTTATTGCCCGTGCGAATACCGCTGCAGTCTATTGTGAAACGCTTCCATAAACGATGCACTCCCATCGACATAAGATCGTTCATTACGTCGTACTTTGCTGCAACAGAGTCAAAAACATTAGCAACTAAAGAGGCTTTTTGCCCTTTATCCACCTGTTTGAAACCAAAGTGCGTTGTGTGCTCAGTAGCATTGTCGATTGCAGAGTCTGCTTGCGTAGCGGGAGTTTGATTGTCGCTCATGACAGTCCTGTAATTTGAATATTTTTATTAATGCCGAAGTGTATAGGATTGTGTGCTCAAGCAAAAGCTTTATGCCTGACTGTCTCCTGATGTAAATCAAGCCTTTGACCTTTACAAAAGCGGAGCCTGCAAGGCACAAGCTCGCTTGTTTAGAAGACTAGAGCAGCTTGCTCTACGCTACCTGATTGTTTGTGCCCCAACTATAGGCAACAATCGCACTGATCTCTTGCAAAGAACGGCCACTTTCCTCATGCCATTGCGCAAATGCCGCATTGGCCGCCGACAGCGACTTTTTCGAGGTTAAGCCACCGTCGATAATTTCATTCTTTCGCAAGTAATCTTCCACGTCACGAGAGAATAAAAACGTGTCTATGCCTAGTGCACGAAGCATGTAGGGGCCGGTGTTACCGCCTAATCGCGCACCGCGTTTTTTCAAAAACGCCCAAAGCTCAGTGATATTGTCTTTTTCAAAGCCTGCTACGAACTTACCAAAGCTACCGTGCTCCAGGGCTACGTCTTTGATCATCATGGCATTGTCACGCACTGTCATCACTTTTTTATAGTTGCGAACAATGCGCTTATCTGACGCTTTTTGCTCTAACATTTCATCGGGCATCAACAACACTTTATCAATGTCGAACCCGAAAAACACGGTTTCAAAGTCGGGCCACTTTTGCTCAATAACTCGCCACACGAAGCCTGACTGGAACACTTTTTTGGTCATCGCCGCTAAAAAACGGTCGTCAGGAATTGCTTCAATTTGCGCTTTAGAAAGCGGTGCTTGGAGCATGGCTTCAAGCACCCTTTCACCGCCTTTGCGCTCGCACGCTCGGCGGTAGATAGATTGAAAAGACTCTAACTTAGACTCTTTCATGTGTGCCTAGCCTTTAATACCGCTGTGACGAAGCAAAGCGTCAACTTGGGGCTCGCGCCCTCTAAAAGCAACAAACAAGTCCATAGGAGGCTTACTGCCGCCCATTTCTAAAATGTTTTCTAAGAACGCTTTGCCCGTATCGCGGTTAAAAATGCCATCCTCTTCAAACTTGCTGTACGCGTCGGCAGAAAGCACCTCGGCCCACTTATAGCTGTAATAGCCCGCTGCGTATCCACCAGCAAATATGTGACCAAAGCCGTTTTGGAAACGGTTAAACGATGGAGGAATGACCACGGCCACCTCTTCACGCACTTTATCCAATGTGCCCTGTACGTCTACCTCACTGCCTTTTTCGCTATGCAGTAAGAAATCGAAAAGACTGAATTCAAGCTGGCGTACCATCTGCATCGCTGACTGGTAATCCCGTGCAGCAAGCATACGCTCCAGTAAATCAGCAGGAAGCGGTTCGCCAGTTTCATAGTGACCAGAGATAAAGTTAAGCGCGTCTTCTTCCCAGCACCAGTTTTCTAAAAACTGACTTGGCAGTTCAACCGCATCCCATGGCACACCGTTAATACCGGATACACCCGCTACGCGCATTTTAGTAAGCATGTGATGGATCCCATGACCAAACTCATGGAACATGGTCACCACTTCATCGTGGGTGAATAGCGCTGGCTTATCCCCTACAGGTGCGTTGAAATTACAGGTAAGGTACGCAACGGGTAGCTGCAATTCGCCATTCATTTTTTCACGACGAACTCGACATTCATCCATCCATGCGCCGCCACGCTTTTTAGCTCGTGCGTATAAGTCTAGGTAAAAGCTGCCGCGCATCACATCAGCATCGTCAGTAATGGTGAAGTAACGTACATCTTTATGCCATGTATCAATGCCAGGCTGCTCAATAATTTTTAAGCCGTACAGGCGATGTACAACTTCGAATAAACCAGACAGCACTTTATCTTCAGGGAAATAAGGCCGAAGCATTTCATCAGAAATCGTGTACTTTTCCTGTTTCAGTTTCTCGCTGTAATACGGTAAATCCCATGCCGCTAGCTCGCTGACACCATGCTTGTCTTTCGCGTACGCTCGTACTTCTTCAAGCTCTTTCTCTGCCTGAGGCTTAGACTTAGCCGCCAAATCACGTAAGAAACCGATGACCTGATCGGTAGAGTCTGCCATTTTAGTCGCTAGTGAACGCTCTGCATAACTTGAAAAACCTAACAATTCAGCCAGTTCAGTACGCAGCGTTAAGGTTTCTTTGATTATATCGGTGTTATCCCACTTACCCGCATTAGGGCCTTGATCAGACGCTTTTGTTGCATAGGCGCGATACATTTCTTCGCGAAGTTCGCGATTATCGGCGTAAAGCATGACTGGCAAATAAGACGGAATGTCTAACGTAAACAACCAGCCTTGTAAGTCTTTTTGGTGCGCAGCTTGCGCCGCTGCTTCAAGGGCTGACTCTGGCATACCGGCAAGTTCAGCTTCATCGGTAATGTGTTTAGTCCAGCCCATAGTGGCGTCCATCACATTATTGGAAAAGGTTGATGATAGCTCGCTAAGCTTTGCCTGAATCTCTGCAAAACGCTTCTTTTGCTCTGCGGGAAGCGCTACACCTGACAATGTGAAATCGCGAACGGCGTTTTCAATCACTTTCTGCTGCTCTTCGCTTAGAGTCGCAAATTCGTCAGACGCTTTGAGGGAAGCGTAAGCATTGTAAAGGCCTTCGTGCTGGCCTACCCAAGTTCCGTATTCAGATAATAATGGTAAACACGCATCGTGGGCTTCACGCAATTCATCGCTGCTCACCACGCTATTCATATGAGAAACGGGTGAAAATATTTTACTTAAACGATCATCGGCCTCTTCAAGGCGCAGCACTAAATTCTGGTAAGAGTAATCTTTCGACGCCACGACCTCATCTATTTCGCTTTTGCACGCCGCAATGGCTTTTTCAATTGCAGGCTTGATAGAGGCAGGTTCAATAGCAGAAAAAATTGGTAGACCATCTACCATTTCAATTGCAGGGGTTGTCATAATCTTTTTCACTCTTAACACGTTGATAGAATAATGATGGGGCTTCGCTGATTAAAAGCAAGCTATTGTTTTAGCCACTGTTGACCTATTTTGAACTTACTTGCCGTTAACGTGCATGGATCATGATTATTGCCTATATTTACGAATTCAATGAATGCCGCTGCACCGTTTTTCTTGATGCCCCTCATAAAAACTGAACAACACAGCCACCTCTACTAAGCGCTGTCACAAATGTCACATTTCATCCTTTTGTCTACTTTGTCCCTTCGCTGTTCAGCGTCTATAATTTCGATTAATAAATCTACAAGGCATAGATATGAAAACGTTGACCTCAGGCGAAATAGCCTCGTATTGCGATGTAAATCTGCGCACCGTAATTCGATGGATCGAAAGCGGTAAGCTGAAAGGCTTCAAACTTCCTGGGCGTGGAAACAACAGAGTATTAGTAGAAGATTTTGTCGCCTTTCTTGAACGACACGACATGCCAATTCCCGATTCATTGAAAGGCATTGCCACGCCCTCAATATTAATTGTTGACGATGAAATGCCAGTTGCCAAGTCTATTCAGCGCGTGGCCAGACGGGCGGGTTATGAGTCGTATATCGCTACAGGCGGCTTCCAAGCGGGGATTATGCTGAGCCAATACGAGCCCAAAGTCATGACCCTTGATTTAAGTATGCCAGGCATGGACGGTTACAGCGTTATCGAATTCACGCGAGATCAAAGTAAATATAAAGATCTCAAAATTGTGGTCATATCGGCACTCGATGAAATTAGCCTGGAGCGCGCGCTTGAGATAGGGGCTGATGCCACCTTACAAAAGCCGTTCTCAAATCATGACTTAACAATGGTCCTTGAGCAGTTTATGTCGATGTAAATCGATTTAAAGGGAGTGACATTATGGCTTGGTTATCGCGATTCGCTCTTTTAAGTTTGCTTGTAGGTGTTTGCGCATTACCGACAAATGCTAAACCCCTTACTTTTGCTGTTGTACCTCAGCAGTCTGCCAAGAAAATGGCTGAAACATGGCAACCCTTAATCGACTATGTGAGCAATTACACCGGTTTTGAGATTGATTTTAAAACTGCAAAAGACATTCCCACCTTCGAGGCGAATCTCGCCGACGGCAAATATGATATTGCCTACATGAACCCCTACCACTTTGTGGTCTTTAATGAATCTGCGGGATACCGCGCGCTTGCGCGCCAACGCGATAAAGAAATTCGCGGCTTACTTGTTGTACATAAAGACAGCCCCATACGATCTCTGGATGACTTAAGCGGTACCGAAGTAGCCTTCCCAGCGCCAGCTGCGTTTGCTGCCACAATTATCACAAGCGCTCACTTGCGGATGAAAAGCATTGCTTTTGTACCGCGCTACGTCAATTCTCATGACTCTGTGTACCTCGCAGTACAACGGGGCTTTTTCAATGCTGGGGGTGGCATTGTCCGTACGCTTAACAGTTCACCTGACGACGTTAAACAAGAATTACGTGTCCTTTGGAAGAGCAAAGGTTATACGCCTCATGCTATCGCAACCCATCCAAATATGGCACTCGCTGACAGACAAGCTATTCTTAATGCATTACTTGCTTTGTCGAATGACACAAGTAAGTCTTGGATTTTAAAAGGTATTGGGTTTAACGGCTTTATAGCGTCAAACGACAGTGATTGGGACGACGTGAGAGCATTGGGAATAGCGTCGCTATCGAGGCCGCATTTATGAGTAGACTCGTATGAAACTGTCGTTGCGTATAAAAACAATAACAGGCATCGCATCAATAGCAGCGCTTTTGCTGCTAGTGCTCATTGTGACGGTGTTTCAGCTACTTAATGACCTTGTCGATAGTAACATAAAGAAGTCAGCCGACACCACGGTTGCCCTTTTTGTTTCGACGACAAAAAATGCCTTTTTAAGCTACGACCTTGCAGCTCTAGATGCCGACGTCTCAGAAATTCTTACCAACCCCAATATTGCTTACGTCAAAGTTAAAGACAAATTAGGCAGAGTTTTCGTAGAAAAGGGGAACACCAACGCACTAAACCGCCCTTTTACTGCCGACACAAGTGTTTCGGACGCTGATGATGGTATTTACGACACCCGAGCCCCCATCATGGTGAACAGGACTTTGTACGGCTATGTAGAGATTGGGCTTAACATTGCTTCAGTAACTGAATCAGTATCGAGGGTGAGAAACTGGACAGTTACACTGGCTTTTCTAGAATTTATTTTGGTCGGATTGTGCTCTTACTTACTTGGCTCTTACCTGATGTCGCAACTTCATCAATTACACGAAGGCGCTAAATGTTTAGGTGATGCAGTGAAAAACAACAGCTATCAAGATGTTTTTGTTCCCGTGCGCGGCACTGATGAGTTAAGCGAACTGGCAGAGGCATTTAATCAACTGGTTGAGCGTTTGAAAGAAGAACATGCGCAGCGTCAATACGCGCAAGATGAGCTTAAAGAGCTTAACACGCTACTTGAAGAAAAGGTTCAGGATAGAACCGCATTGCTGCATCAGAAAAACTATCAACTCCAAGAGGCCAATAAAGATCTAAAAGAGACCCAGGTACAACTACTTCAAGCTGAGAAGATGGCGTCAGTTGGCCAGCTCGCAGCGGGTGTCGCCCATGAAATTAACAATCCTGTCGGTTTTGTCAGCAGCAACATATCCACCTTAAGTGAGTACGTTGCTACCTACCAAATGATATTTTCACAAATTAACGCGGTCCTTAATGAGCAAGACGAGGGTAAGCGTGCTTCTGCCTTGTCAGAACTAGAAAAAATGTTAGCTAATCAGGATATGGCGTTTATCAATGAAGATATCACCGACCTTCTCAGCGATTCGAGAGACGGTTTAAGTCGGGTTGCTGAAATTGTAAAAGGGTTAAAGCTATTCTCTCGTGTAGACAGTGACCACATGCAGCAGCACAACATTAATGATTGTGTACGCACTACCCTTGCCATGGTGAACAACCAATTAAAGTATATTTGTACTGTTGAAACGCATTTAGGCAAAGTCCCTGACGTTGCCATGAATGTAGGCAAGGTTTCTCAAGTTGTTACCAACTTACTCATTAACGCGGGACAAGCGATAGAGAGCACGGGTAAGAACGGTAAGGTAACTATTACCACCTGTACTGCGGGCAAGTTTGTCGAGCTTCGTGTAGAAGACACTGGCTGCGGTATTCCATCAAGTCATTTAGACAAACTCTTCAATCCATTTTTTACAACTAAACCTGAAGGGCAAGGCACTGGCTTAGGTCTTTCAATTTCGTTTGGCATTGCTCAGGAGCATGGCGGCACGCTCTCAGCCACCAGCAAAGAGGGAGAAGGAAGCATATTTACGTTAGCGCTCCCCCTTGTTTCACACTCAGACAAAACATTAGAGAGCGAAGGATGAAGCAACTAATAGTGTTATCAAGCAGCATTGCGTGTAATAGTTGTAACGTCGCTTATAAGGATAATAATTTATGACAGAGCCTACTACAGAACAAGCCACGACCTACACGGTTCTATTTGTCGACGACGAGCCGAATATCCTTCGCGCTATTAAGCGTGCGCTGTTCACTATGGACATCACCTTACTGCTTGCTGATAGTGGTGCCAAAGCGTTAGATTTAATGAGTAAACACGATGTTCATGTAGTTATTTCTGACATGAAAATGCCGCAGATGTCAGGTGCGGAATTACTCGAACAGGTCGCTATCAATTATCCCGAGACTTTTAGAGTTGTGCTCACCGGCTATGCCGACATTGAGTCAACAATTAAAGCTGTAAACCAAGGCAAGATACACCGTTACCTGCAAAAGCCATGGGACAACCAAGAGCTTATCGCTGTTGTAGAAGAAGGCTTAGAGCGAGTTAAGTTAAAGGCGGAAAACCTTCGTCTACAAAAACTAACACGACTGCAAAATAAAAAGCTACGCGACGTAAATGCCTCACTAGAACAAGTGGTTCAAAAGCGCACGCGCCAAATAAAAGCGGCGCTAAATAAAATCGAAAAACACAACCTTGCAATGGAGCAGGTGCTGTTCAACGTGATAAGCATTAACCCTGACATTAATGGTAAGTTTGCCATTGAGGTTAGCGAGTTGGCATCAAAACTGGCGCGTATTGCTCGGTTAGAGAAAGAAGAAATCAAACAGGTGCGTTATGCGGGGCTTATCTGCGAGCTTGGGTTACTAGGGCTTGAAAGCGAAGATTTTAAGGCGCCTTTTTCAAAACTTAAATATCAACAGCAGCAAAACTATCTATCGCAAACCAAGCAGGCTGCGTTAATACTTGCTCCGGCGCACGAACTACATCAAGTTTCTGACATTATTGAATTTCAGTTCGAGCACTATAATGGCTCAGGCTTGTATAACAAAGTTGCAAAAGAAATACCTGCTGGCGCGCGTATCTTGGCCATAGCCCGAGATTACTGGCGCTTAGTAACTGGCAGAATGAGCGGCATCGAAATGAGCCCTCGCGATGCCAAACTAGAAATGAAAAAGCACAGAAACACCCGCTATGACGGTGAATTTTTGGACCTGTTGCTCGAAGCAGAAGATGTAACGACATCTAAACTGCTTTCTACATCATTGAAAGCCTCGCAGCTCAAAGCAGGCATGGTACTAGCCCAAAATTTGTATAACGATAGTCACATCCTTATCCTTCCCGAGGGACATGTGTTTAGTGATGCCACCATTCAAAAACTCGTACACTTTGAAGAAGAACGTGGAAAAGCGTTTAGTATTCAAATAGAACCAGAAGAGCTTTCTGCTACTATAAGTGAATAAGTTCTACAGGTTACGTGCTGAAAACAGGATGAGCGATGCATGAATATGCTTCGCTTTGTCTTAGCCTTTTAATTAGGCTGCACTGTCCCCATTGATAAACTAAATGAAATTCCCTAAAGCAAATCTCGGTCTTTTAATCACTCTTTATGACAAGACCGATAGAGAATGATTTGCTGTGCGAACCTACCGAAGGCATCTATGCTTATCGTTTATGTTCGCCTAACCGACAAAGAAGGCTTTTTGAATGACACATTTTGATTATATATGTATTGGCGGTGGCAGCGGTGGTATCGCATCTGCAAACCGTGCAGCTAAACACGGAAAGAAGGCCGCCATCATTGAAGCGAAAGATATTGGCGGTACTTGCGTGAACGTAGGCTGCGTGCCTAAGAAAGCCATGTGGTACGGAGCACAGGTGGCTGAAGCCATACATCGCTATGCACCTGAATACGGGTTCGATTTGTCGGTAAATCACTTTAGCTGGGACAGCCTAATTGCCAGCCGCCAGGCTTATATTGAGCGTATTCATGCTTCTTACGACCGCGCTCTTACCGCAAATGACGTTACCTTAATTCGCGGTTTCGCGAAGTTTATCGATAACAACACGGTAGAAGTCAACGGCGAAAAGTACACGGCTGATCATATTACGATTGCTGTAGGCGGCCGCCCAATCATCCCAGATATTGAAGGTGCTGAGTACGGTATTGATTCTGATGGTTTCTTTGCCCTGAAAGAGCAGCCGAAGCGCGCTGTCGTGGTTGGCGCAGGCTACATTGGAGTTGAACTGGCCGGCGTTCTTCACGCCCTTGGTACAGAATCGCATCTGGTAGTTCGCAAACACGCTCCGCTTAGAAATTTCGACCCTATTATTCACGAAACCTTAGTGGATATGATCCACGCTGAAGGTTGCAAATTGCACGACCATGCTAGCGTAGAGAAAGTGGAAAAAGCTGACGATGGCGAGCTATCAGTACACTTAACCAATGGAGAAGTGTTAAAAGCTGACTGCTTGATTTGGGCGATTGGCCGTAAACCCTCTACCGACAAAATTGATATTGAAAATACCGACGTTGAACTGAACGACAACGGCACGGTTAAGGTCGACAAATATCAAAACACCACTGCGAAGAATGTCTACGCGGTTGGTGATATTACCGGTGAAGCAGAGCTTACTCCAGTGGCAGTTAAAGCAGGTCGCTTGCTAAGCGAACGCTTATTCAACGGCCAAAAAGACGCTCACATGGATTATTCAATGATTCCAACCGTGGTCTTTAGTCATCCACCCATTGGCACTATTGGCTTAACAGAGCCAGAAGCTATTGAAGAATACGGTGAAGACAACGTTAAAGTGTACACCTCTAGTTTTGCGTCTATGTACACCGCGGTAACCCGCCACCGTCAAATGACCAAGATGAAGTTGGTATGCGCGGGTAAAGACGAAAAAGTGGTAGGCCTTCACGGTATTGGGCACGGCATGGATGAAATTCTGCAAGGCTTCGCCGTTGCCATAAAAATGGGTGCGACCAAAGCTGACTTTGATGCGTGTGTAGCTATTCACCCAACCAGTGCAGAAGAATTTGTTACTATGACCTAGGTAGACGCGCTCAATTGAGCGCTTTCTCACAAAAGCCGGCATTAGCTTATTAGTTAATGCCGGCTTTTTTTATGTGTTTAACTTACTTTTTCTAGCTCCACGGGCACGCCATTTAGCACCGCATTTCCCGATAATTCGTCTACCTGTAAATCGTCAGTAAGAATATTGGTGTTTACCCCAGGGTGCTGACTTGCCACAGACAACTTTATGCCTTTTTTGTTGTGCCCCCATCCATGGGGAATAGATACCACGCCGGGCATAATTGCATCTGTGATTTCAGCCTCTATGGTTAGCCGGCCAACCCGCGATTTCACACTTACTTCATCGCCATCTGTAATGCCATATTTAGCCCCGTCATCAGGATGAAGCTGCAGCGTACATCGATTGTTGCCTTTCACCATACGGGGGCTGTTATGCAGCCACGAATTATTGGTTTTAATATGCCGGCGCCCTATTAAAACGACGGACTGATTTTGCGGCGTACCATGGTTCGCTTTTCCAAAAAAATGCGCGTTAACCCTGTCTAAATCAGCCATGAAATAATCAAAGTCTAAGTGAATCTTCTTATCTTCATGGAACAAGGCATGAGGCAAAGACGGTTGTAGCGGTCCCAAGTCGATACCGTGTGGGTGTGCTTTAAGCGTATCAATCGACAGCCCGCCTTCCGGAATAGCGGTTGGAGTTTCGCTTAAGTTAGCGTCAGCGCCTTCTTTTTTACTTGCTGCTCGACCATAAAGACCTGCTTGCAACAAATCGTCGACCACACCTTTAGGCTGCTTGTCCCAAAGCGCAGCATAGTGTGCGGTGTTTTTTCCGTTTAGCGCATCGAGCCTTTCTGCTAACGAAAGGTATATTTGCCAGTCGCTAAGCTGGTATTCGTCAATGTCCACCACCGCTTCCGAATACTTAGCGAAATTTCGCACGGCAAAGTTGTGAAAAACAATGTCGTAGTGGTCGCGTTCTAGCGCGGTTACCGGAGGAAGGATCACATCTGCATGTCGGGAGGTTTCGGTAACGTAAAAATCCACCGCAACCATAAAATCGAGTTGAGAAAATGCTTTATCAAGCTGTTCTGCATTTGGCGTAGTGACCACTGGATTACCTGCACCAATTACCATGGCCTTAATTTGTCCTTCTCCCGGGGTTAAGATTTCCTCGGCTAAACACGCTACCGGATACTCACCAGCAAACGCCGGAAGCCCTCTTACGCGAGAAGTAAATCCTCCCATGCTGCCCTTGCCTGATACAGGTAATACGTCAGCGGCTGGCTGAGTAAACATCATGCCACCCCGCTTATCTAGGTTTCCGGTGAGCATATTAAACAGCATGATTAGATACTGAGTGAGCGTACCAAACGCTTGTACGCTAGCCCCCATCCTTCCATAACAAACTGCAGACTCAGCATTGCAGAAGTCCAAAACAAGCTGAGTGATTTGTGAAGCTGTAATACCGGTAAGCTCGCTCACCTTTTGTGGTGAATAATCGCGAACGTATTTTTCGACCGCTTTTATATCCTCGGCATAAGGTAAAATTTCATCCGCCTTGTATAACTGCTTTTCAACCAATACATGCAGCATAGCTAGCAGTAACAGCGCGTCACTGCCTGGACGAATAAAGTGATGTTCACAGCTGATATCGGCAGTTTCGCTGCGTTTAGGGTCGATAACGACGACCTTCCCTCCACGTTTTTGAATGCCCTTTAAACGCTTTTTCACGTTTGGCACGGTCATAATGCTGCCATTAGAGGCCAGCGGATTCCCGCCGATAATCATAAAGTGCTGCGTGTGATCAATGTCAGGAATGGGAATTTGGGAAATATGACCAAAAAGTCGGCGACTAACAATATGATGGGGCAACTGGTCAACGGAGGTAGCGGAGTAGCGGTTGTGCGACTTGAGGGCACGATAGAAATACGGCCCGAATAATATTGAGCCCATATTGTGCGCATTAGGATTTCCTAAATACACACCTACCGCATTATTGCCGTGGGCCTGCTGGATGTTGTGTAACTTGCTTGCGACCAAATCAAAAGCTTCATCCCACGTAATCTCTTCCCAGGCGCTGTCTTCGCCGTCAATTCGTACCCTTTTTACCGGGCGCTTCAAGCGGTCAGGATCGTCGTACAAGTCTTTTAACGCACTCGCTTTCGGGCAGATATGACCTTGGCTAAATGGGTTTTCTTTATCCCCTTTTATTGACAGTATTTGACGGCCTTTCGTCGCTACCTCAATACCACACATTGCTTCACAAAGCGTACAAGTAGAATAATGCAATTGTTGTTCAGCGTTGCTCACGGTAATTCCTACACAATTCATTGTTAATGAGTTGCTACGAAATTATCGATTATTGCTGTAATAGACAAGCATCACTGAAAGTGATGATAAAGAGAAGGCACCTCGCCACAATTAGACGAGGTGCTATTGGTTAGAAAGAGTAAGTCACACCAAGGGTTGCTGTGGTGCCTAATCCTTTAATATTGTAGCCACCGTAGGTGTATGACTGAGCGCGCGCAGGATAGTAGTCGCTGTTAAACAGGTTTTCGACACCCATAAACGCGTTCCAGTTTTCAGCGAACTGGTACTGTCCACTTAGGTTAACAATATTATAGCTCGATATAGGTCCTTGATCGCCCACATAGTCGCCGTCAGCATTTGGCGAGAAGCGTTTACGATCACCCACATACAGATAGCTAACTGTTAACGATAAAGTGTCTGATGGCTTCCAGTTTACGTTTGCCGTTGCTTTGGGTGGACTAATTTGGCGAGAGCCAAGGTACACATCAGCTTCGGTATTTTTCCCTTCAACGTAACTATATGTGGCTATCACATTGAGCGTTTCAGAGATTCGATAGTCTACTAAGCCTTCATAACCCCAAATTTCCTGTGGTGCGCGTACAGGCTCATACACACCTGTCACTTCGTTGAAACTATTGGTCGTACCAAGTTCAGATGTACTTCTGTAAGCCGCAACTTCAAGGCGTACCTGGTCGAAAAGAGAAGTGAAACCCACTTCGTAGTTATCGATGATAGAAGCTTCCGTTTGAATAAGACCAATATCATCTACCGTTGCAGCGCGCAATAGGCGGCCAATGTCAGCGATATCTGAACCTTGCGAGTAATTGAAAAACGGGCTAAAGCTGTCGCTCCAGTTATACTTAATTGCAATGTTATAAGTGGTTGCGTCATAATCTATAGTGTCCCCCTTAACTTGAAGAGGAACAGAGCATTGAGTTGCAGAGCGACACAGCTTCAGTGTTTCGTAGTCATCAACCGATAAATCGATACTCTCCCTTCTCACACCTGCCTTTACAATAACGTCGTCGTGAATTACCCATTTTGTTTGTAAAAAGCCAGCTAAGCTGTCCATTTCCATTTCAGGAACCCACACGCGCCCATCAACCAGCGGTTGTGAGGTAGTGTCTTTTAGCGCGTCGATACCATAGATAAACGTGGCTTCTACGCCATCGAAATCAATGGCAGTATTAAACGTCGCGCGAGCGCCGCGCTTTTCAGAGCGAATAATAGACTGGCCGCCGTCGTAGCCTTCATCGGGGTTAGCTAAGTTAGGCGAAAAGAAGAATACGTTCTCAATATCTTGCGAGTACACATCAAGCGTCATTTCACTGTTTGCAAAGATATTGCTGTCTGTGTATTTCAGGGTGATGTTCTCATTTCCGTCAGGCCCCTGAGGTTTCCCGCGTTTTTGCAACGCTTCAGGTACGTGAATAGCGTAGGTTTTCACGCCTTCGTTGATGTCTCCAGGAACATCTCCCAAATCAGTTTTTTGTTGAGAGCTGAAGTAGTTGTAGCTAAATTGAAGGCGTTTCTCTTGATCGAAATCGTAACCTAATTTGGTAAAGTAATTCTGTGTTTCAGCGTCTGACAGGCCGTACTGCAAACCTAAGATGTCGCCTTCTGCATCGCGCTGAACGCCGTTTTCCTCGTAACTGGCGGTAACAAGGTAATCGAAATTCTCCACCTTGCCGTTAATCGCAGTTGAAATACGCGCACCGGCTGACTCTTCAAGCTTCACTGCGCTAAAACGTGAAGACAAACTCACTTGGCCCTCATGCGTGTCTTGCGCTGTTGCTTGTTTGGTAATGTAGTTGATAATACCGCCTGACGCTCCATTGCCATAAACAGACGTAGCGCCCTTAATTACCTCAATTCTAGCAAGTGCGCTAGGGTCAATCGTTTTCACACCTAACGAGCCATTTCTAAGTGGCGTGGACTGAGGCACACCGTCAATCATCACAAGCGGAGCTCGTCCGCGCAAAGACTGGCCAGTATTGCTCGAACTACCTGTATCTGGAGCTAAGCCCGGCACCATCTGCGCTAACAAGCTCTGTAACTCGGGGTTTACCTTCAGGTGATCTTCAATCTGCTTTCTTGAAATAACGGTGATTGACGCTGGTACTTCATCAATACTTTCAATAACACGGCTTCCAGAAACGATAATACGTTCCATATCCTTTTGGGCATCATTAGCAAAAGAAGGCGCACTAACGGCTAAGGCAATGAGCGTAAGCGATGGTCTAAACATGAAAACTCTTTTTAGAAAATAGGTTTAGGAAAGGCGCGTTATACTAAAGGTGCAGATGCACAATGTAAAGCTAATGAAAATTATTCTCATTATCTAAAGTGACGTTTATACCAAAAGTAAAATCCTGTTATCGTAAAAAACGCAGGGAGTAATGCGATAAATAACCAGATAAATTCAAGCAATGGGCCCGCGAAATCACCAATGTGAAACTTGTATTTGAAGCTCCAAACCTGCGTCGCTACGTTCGCTTTTGATGCATCGTAATAACCCGTTATTTCTCCATTTTGAGGGTTTGTCCAAACCCAGCTGTAGGCGTGAGACTCGCCGGGGTTTTGCATTCTGAAACCTATGTGTTCGCCTGAATTTTTTGGAAAGTAAATGCGAAATAGTGACGCATTGGGAAACACCGCTATGGCGTTTTGATAAGATGTATCGATAGCCACTGAAGCACTACTAGCATCGTGGGATAACGGTTCAGGTACTGGCCTTTTCTCAACTTTTGAAAAAGTAACGGTTTCCACCACCTGCTGCGTAGCGTTTTTCCAATTAAACGCCATGCCGCTAAAAGCGATGAGTATTAGTGGTATAGCCAAATAAACGCCCAGCACTGTATGAAGTTGATACATGAGAATTCGAAACTTGGCGCGGCGTTTAATCGCAAGGCGTTTTATTCTATTTTTTGGCTTTACCCAAAGGTAAAAACCCACAATTACTTCAAGAAGTAGAACTAAGGCACTAACAGACACCCAATTTCTAAGTGGCCTTTCGTTGTCACCATCTTGATACAACAGCCATCGATGGATAGCCATGGTGAACCCATAAAACGTGCTGTAATAATCGTATCTATGAAGTATTTCGGCAGAGTTGGGGTTTACGCTTACGTATTCGCCATTGTTGAGCTTCCCTTGCCAAGCGAGTTCAGGGTCTGACTCGGGCATTAAAAGCTCGACTTTCTGACCCGTCTCGTCTTCCAGCGCATTCACTATGTAAGAAAGGGGTAAGGGCGATTCGTGAGATTCTATGGTCCACTTCTCTGGTTGGACAAAGGTTTGGATATCCTTTGCATAAATTAGCAATGCACCGGTGATGCTAAGGCAAATAATAAATAACCCACATACCAGCGCTAATAGAAGGTGCAGTCGTCGTACCCAAAGTTTCAAAACAGCGCTCACAAATTGCGAAATAAACGCGAATAGTAACGATTCTCGAAAATTGGTCAATGAAAGTTAAACGCTAAAATCGTGCTTACAATCGCATAAGCTAAATGAATCTAGCCTACTTTGCAGTAAGATTAACCTTAGTTTTACAATTCAAGAGTACGTATCTTCATGTTAAGTCATGTACTCTGATGTAGACAGAAAATAAATAACAAGCGGTTGGAAACACAATTATGATAACGACAAAGAAAAGTTTACTGGCCATCACGCTAGTAAGCGCCCTAGGCTTGGGCGTCGCACCTACTTTATACGCCCAAAACGACAGTGAAGAAAAAACAGAATCCGAGCTTGAAACGTGGGAAGTCAGCAACCCACCTTATGCATTAAACGAAGTTACTATCAAAACAAACGAAACCACGTGGTCTAGCTTAGACGTTGCACCAAACGGCGAGTTTATGGTTTTTGACATGCTGGGCGACTTGTACAAAGTGAGCATGAGTGGTGGCGATGCGACCCCGCTGACCCAAGACTTCGCATGGAATATTCACCCTTCAATTTCTCCAGACGGTAAACACATCGCATTTATCTCGGATAAAGATGGGTTAAGTAACGTATGGGTTATGGACATTGACGGCAGTAATCTTCGTCAGGTAACCAAAGAGAAAAGCAATCTTATCCACTCTCCTAAATGGAGCCCAGACGGCGAATACCTAGTGGTTACCAAAGGCATTATGTCGAGCCGCAGTATTCCGGCTGGCGAGATTTGGATGTACCACAAATCAGGTGGTGACGGCCTACAAATTAAAGCCCGCAACAGCGGAAAGCGCGACCAACAAAACATTGCTGACCCTGTATTCTCTCATGATGGCAAGTATATCTATTTTACCGAAAATACGGTTCCGGGCGCCCGCTTTGAATATAACCGCGACCCGTTAGAGGGCATTTTTGCCATCACTCGCTACGACCGAGAAACCGGCGAAGAGAGCCGCTATATTAGCGGTACGGGCGGCGCTGTGGTTCCCACGCCTTCACCTGACGGTAAATACATCGCATTTGTGCGTCGCGTTAAAGATAGAACCGCGCTTTTCATTAAAGACATCAAGACAGGCGTAGAAACACCACTGACGTTGGAACTAGAGCGAGACATGCAAGAAGGCTTTGGCTCGGAAGGATACTTTGCCTACTTCGACTGGATGCCAGACAGCAGCGAAATCGTATATTGGACAGGCGGTAAGTTCCACACTATCAACGTGAAAGATAAAACCACCAGCACCATGGACGTGACCGTTGAAGGCACGGTGAAATTTGCCGATGCGTTACGTTTTGACGTAGATGTCGCACCTGATGAATTTGACGTTCGCATGATCCGCTGGTCTCAAATGTCGCCCAACGGTAAATCCGTACTCTTCCAAGCGTTAGGTAAACTTTATGTGCGCGACGTTAAATCTGGCAAAATTAAGCGTTTAACGAAACAAAACGACCATGACGAATACTATCCGCGCTTCTCTAACGACGGAAAGTCGATTGTTTATACGACATGGAATGACCAAGACCTAGGCACCGTTCGCGTGGTTTCTGCTCGTGGCGGGAAAGGAAAGGTTATTACCCAGCAGCCAGGTCACTACATTGAGCCGTCGTTCTCTGCCGATGGCGAGAAAGTCGTCTTCCGCAAGTTTACGGGCGGCTACTTACTAGACCCCAAATACTCGGTTGAGCCAGGAATTTACGTAGCAGACCTTGAAGAAGACACCGTAGAAAAAGTATCTGAAGGCGGCTACAACGCGCATTTCGCGGGTAACGATGACCGAGTGTATTTCACCGAATCAGCGGGTGGAGAAGCTTACTACGAAACCCAGCTTTCAAGCGTTAACCTTAAGGGTAACGACAAGCGAACTCACCTTTACGGTGCAGATAAAGTAAGTGAGTACAAACTTTCACACGATAAGAAATGGGTTGCGTTTGTTTACCAGTTCAAAACGTACGTGGCGCCGTTTGTCGAAAATGGCAAGCGCATTACCATAGGCCCGAACATGACCTCACTGCCGGTAACGCAGCTTTCGAGCCGTGCAGGTGAATACTTAACGTGGTCGCCTGACAACAAAACCCTTAGTTGGTTTAACGGCCCTACGCTATTTAGCCGTTCACTTGATGAAGCCTTTGCCTTTGTTGATGGCGCAGCGGAAACGCTGCCTGAGCCGGTAGCTGAAGGTATGGATTTGTCGTTTACCACTAAAGCTGACAAGCCATTTGGTTACAAAGCTTTGGTTGGCGGTAAAGTGGTAACCATGCGCGATGCCGACAACACCCAAGAGGTGATTGAAGATGGCGTTGTGCTGATTAAAGACAACCGCATTGAAGCAGTGGGTAAACGTGGCGATGTGACCATTCCTGATGATGCAATGAAAATAGACACAACGGGTAAAACCATTATCCCAGGGCTTGTTGATGCGCACGCTCACGGCTCGCAGGGCCGCAATGAGATTATTCCTCAGCAAAACTGGAGTCAGTACTCGAATGTGTCGTTCGGCGTAACAACCATTCATGATCCTTCAAACGACACGACAGAAATTTTTGCTGCGGCAGAATTACAGCGTAAAGGCGATATTGTTGCGCCACGTATCTACTCCACCGGCACGATTTTATACGGTGCAGAAGGACTAGGTTACAAAGCGATTATCAACAATTATGAAGATGCCTATTTCCACGTAGAGCGCTTGAAAGAAGCCGGTGCTATTTCAGTGAAAAGCTACAATCAGCCGCGTCGTGACCAGCGTCAGCAAGTGCTGTGGGCAGCAAAAAATCAAGAGATGATGGTAGTGCCTGAAGGAGGCGGTAAGCTTCAGCAGAATCTGACTATGTTGGTAGATGGCCATACGGGTCTTGAGCACAGCATTCCTGTGGAAAAAGGCTACAGCGACGTCACTCAACTATGGAAAGCCACAGAGTTTGGCTACACGCCGACCTTTGTTGTGTCGTACGGCGGCATGATGGGTGAAGAGTACTGGTACGACAAAACTGAAGTCTGGAAGAACCCGCGTCTTCTTCGCTATACCCCGTCGACGATTCTAGATAGCCGTGCGATCCGCAGACCTACTGCGCCAGAAAATCAGTACAACCACCAAAACGTAGCAAGCTACGCCAAAGAGCTTCGAGATAATGGGGTCAGTGTACATATTGGCGCTCACGGACAACGTGAAGGCTTAGCTGCTCACTGGGAGCTGTGGATCATGGAACAAGGCGGCTTTACGTCTTGGGAAGCGCTACGCGGCGGTACTATTGATGGCGCGAAACACCTAGGTATGGGCAAAGATCTTGGCAGTATCGAAAAAGGTAAACTTGCTGACCTAGTGGTGATTGATGGCGACGTATTAAGTGACATTAGAAAGAGTGAATTCGTAGAATACACTGTACTAAATGGACGCGTATACGAGTCGGCCACCATGAACGAAGTGGGCAGTAAGAAAAAACGCAAACCGTTCTTCTTTGAACAAGACAATGCCACCTTTATGCCGCAACAAACGGCAGATGATGTGGAAGCGAAAGCGCACCACTATCATTGGGAGCATTAATTCTGCGTCCAAAGGCCTGTAGTAATAAATAACATAAACTAGTAGGCCTTAATTAACCCAACGCTAAAGCCGACGAAAGCTTCCTGTTTCGTCGGCTTTTTATTTTCTGAATATGAAAACTTACCTGTGCATGTTTAAAACTGAGTTTAGTCTTAAGTAAAAGAGTGGTATAACTGCGTTAAGGATGGAGGGTAATATATGAACCACCCCAAATCAGATTAAAAGGACTTATTCGCCATGCAGTATTATTTGCCACTAGCATTACTGCTTAACGCACTCATTTTTGCTTCAGCTGGCGCTCAAACGAGCGAAGCCCCTACCTATTATCAAGATTGCGCTGTTCTCGATTTTGGCGAACAAGATCTATCTACGATGACAGAAGCGGAGAAAATACAAGCGTTAGACGACTCCTTATTTGGCGCGCTAAACCAAAGCGAAGAATGCATGAACGCAGCGGCGCAATCGAGCGCACAAAGCGTAGCTAGCGCGGCGGGTCAAGGTACAGGGCAAGGCGCTGGTGCGGGTAATACCTCGAGCACATCATCTTCGGGGGCAGGCGCTGGGCAGTCTAGCTCACAAAGCAGCACTGAGTCTCAAGAATCATCGACGAATACACAAACAACCACTTCAAGTTCAGATCCTTCAAAACAGTCTGTTGGAGGACAAGCGAAAGGTGGAAGTTCAGCGGTATGTGACGCCGTAATTGCCGGCTTGCAAGGAGCAACAACTGAGTCTGAAAAGGCGCATTTCCAAGCATTAAAAGAGCAATACGGTTGTAAATAAAAAATCAGAGGAAGGAAAGGATATGTCTTCATTTAAACCCAAGGCCCTGTTTACCGTGGTCGCAACAGCATCGTTTATACTCTTGAGCGGATGTGGCTCAACGCAGACTAATGTCACCAGTGTAGGACCATCTATGGTAGGCCCAGGAGGCGGTCAGGCGTTAGGCGCACAAAAAAATACCTACAACTACAACTCCGAAATTTACATGGATGTTGCCATACCTGTATTTGACCCGGGCTTTCCAACAGAACGTGATGGCACTATCGATTACGATGAAATAGAAGAGGAAGGGATTTGGCCTCAAGTGCGTCGCTTAGAAGCTAACCGCTTTGCGATAGCAACCAAAGAAGCCCTAGGTGAAACCAAATCTTTCGGCAGCATTAACGTAACGCCAGATGCTTCTGCACTTGCCGATGTTTACGTGCTGGGCAAAATTAATTACTCAGATACTGAAACTGTAGAAATTGGCGTGAAAGTGATGGACGCTAAAAACACAGTGTGGGGTGAAGAAGAATTTGAATACCGCGTAAGTGAAGGCTGGTATCGCGATGCCATGTCTCGCGGCGAAAACCCTAACGGCCCAGTTTTCGAGCAAATTGCAAAATTCGTTTATGATTTGCTTATAAAGAAATCCGATGCCTACAAGCAAGAAGTGCAAATGGTGTCAGACCTGCGCTACGCACAAATGTATAGCCCTGAGTCGTTTAGCCAATACCTTACTCAAGGCAGAAGAGGTGAGATTGAGCTAGTAAGTGCGCCTTCAGATAGCGATCCAATGCTTCGTCGCGTGCGCGCCATACAGGCAAAAGATGAACAATTTATAGATAGCCTTCAAGAAACCTATGATTCTTTTTGGGTAACCACTGAAGAGCCATACCGTAAGTACCAGAAAGAGACACTTCCTGAAGCCAAGAAAATCAGAGAACTTGAAGCAGAGCGCACCACACAACAAGTCACGGCAGGGTTATTCGCAGTCGCGTCAGTGCTTTTAGGCTCTAACTCTAGCTCAACGGCTGGTCAAGTAGCCGCTGCAGGTGCTGGTATTGCCGCAATTGGTACACTGAGCGAAGCAATCAAAACTAACAAAGAGCTTCACGCCCAACGGGATCTATTCGATGAAATGGGTCAAAACCTTGATATTCAGGTAGCCGATCAAATTGTTGAAATAGACAATCAACGAATTGAGCTTCAAGGCACAGCAAGCGAACAATACTACCAGCTTCGCGCTCGCCTTAAAGATATCTATGACATGGAATCCACACCAATGACTGCGCTATAAGCCCAGTCGTTGGTGCTATCAAAACCATTAAATAAGATATCTATTCTATTGTTAAGTTAGAGAGTAAAGGGTTACGCATGCCAAGCGTTGAGCAACAAATAGAGCAAAGCAGAGCAAAGAAAAAGGCACTCATAAAAAAGTCACTGCTCGGTTTTTCACTGGTCATGTTGATAGGCGTCGCAGGCGTGCTCCTTATCTCATATATGCCAACTGTCACATCGAACGTTACGGACGTCACGGATGACACAACAGCAGTACCCCAAACCGCAAAATCCACACCCGTTGTGGAAGTTAATGAAGAAGAACGAAAAGCCCTTCAAATGGCGCTTAGCGAGTCAAAACAAAGTGTAAACGACTTGGTTAGTCGCGTTTCACACTCCCAGATGTTCCTAGAAAAAGCGAGTGAAGTTGAGCGCAAGTTGAATAGCGCGTTTAATGAATATGGCGCGTCCAACTACAGCGCAGTTATGAATGCACTAGATGATATAAAGAGCTCAGTTGACACAATAAATACTGACTACGAAAACGCCTACACTCAACCTTATGAAGATGCCCTCCTTGCCTTCAATAACGGGAATATTTCAAGCGCGTTTAACCTAAACAAAACGTCGTTAACGATAAACCCTGATTTCGAAAAAGCGAACATTTTGCAGCAACGCATTGATGTATTTGACGAGGTGCAAGACGCCTACGAGCAGGCACGCATTGGTAAGGTCGAAAACAACATCAGCAAACAGCGCGAAGCGTACGCAAAAATAGTACAGTTAGATCCTGCCCGTAAAGACGCACAGCAAGCACTTGATGCTATTAACCGGCAATTGCAAGACAGCCGATTTGATACGCTGCTAGCTCAGGCAAATCGAGCTATCGAGCAAGGTGACTACCCTGCTGCCGCAGAATTCCTCAATGACGCCAAAAGTCTAAAAGCTTCAAGCAGTGAGCTTGCCACCATTAGTAAAAAGCTCGCGTCTTTAATTGCTTCACAAGAGCAGCAGAAAATTGAAAATCAAGTCGCCTTGTTTGTCAGCGCAGATGAATGGCAAACCGTAAAGCTGCTAGCTAATAAAGGCCTCGCTAGCTTTCCAGCCAGCCCTGCTTTACTTGAGGCAAAACAAAATGCCGAAGCCATACTCGATGCAGAAAAAAGCTTGAGCGCTTACCAAAGGCGGCCAGAACGTTTATCGGATAACAACGTCAGAAATCTAGCCCTTAAAGACATTGCGCGAGCAGGTTCACATGCAGAAAAGAGCGCAAAACTGCGTGCCCAAATATCTTCACTTGAGCAAGTGATCGACAATATCAATCAGCCCCGTTCCGTAACAATAACGTCGGATAACGATACCTATATTAAGGTACTTGGAGTAGGCCTCGTGGGGGAAGTAAAAACAAAAACCATTCAGCTGAAACCTGGTACATATCGCATTGAAGGGAGCCGCGAGGGTTATCGCTCAACCATTCAAGAGATTGTAGTTTCACCGTCAGACACCAACCTATCAGTACATGTTGTATGTACTGAAAAAGTATAAGGACCTATCTAGTGAGCAGTATTGATGACGCCATAGCCAAAGGAAAGAAGCGAAGAAAAGGCGTTGCTATAGCTTCATTAATAGGACTGGCCGCCGTTCTCGTTGTTTATTTTGGCTGGCTGTTTCTTACCAAAGGTTATGCCTTTGCAGTTTCCCCAGAACGTGCAGCACAAAATCCGCAATTTGTTGTTTTAAGTGGTAGTGCGATGTTCATCAGTGACAAGCTTTACGTGTTTGGTAGCCATGCCAAAGTCCAGGTTTCGGCCCCAAAATATCAAGACGCCACGGTTGTTATTAACAACAACTCGCCAAGCACTATTAATGTTACGCTCGTTCCTTTACCGGCAAAAGTCACCCTATCAACCTCCCCTTCGTTGAGTGAAATAACCTGGCATTTAAACGCTGAGAAAGTAGCGGTATCGAGAACCTACGTAACGGAATTAAAAAAGGGCAGCTACAGAGCGAGCGCCAGTCATCCGCATTATGAAACGGGTGAGATCCAATTTGACGCAGATATCGCGCAGGAAATTGAACAAGTTATTTCACTTTCTCCAGTTAAGGGCGCAATTAGCATAAACTCAAGCCCTTCTGGTGCCAATGTCTCCCTTGACGGTAAAGATATGGGTGTCACGCCACTTTCTATTAATATGAATGGCGGTAAGTACGAAATTGTCGTGACGAAGTCAGGGCTAGAGCCATTGGAAGACACCATTGAAGTCACTAGCCAACGCCCTAACCCGACAAGAAACTATAACCTTCAACCCCTTCAAGCACAGATAACAGTTTCGACAGACCCTCAGGGCGGCGTACTTACAGTAAATAATAAACCGACTGATACAAGATCTCGTGTGGATGCGAATACGCCACATATCGTCAAGTATGAAAAAACCGGATTTACTTCACAAAGCCAGCGGATCACGCTAGCTCCCGGCGAGAACAAAGCGCTTACGTTCAACCTTCAAGAAGAGCGAGGACAAGTGAATATAAGCGCGTCGTTAAGTGCAAAAGTTTTCATCGACGGTTCGTCTAAAGGTCAAACGCCGCTTAATTTAACGCTTCAAGCTTTACCGCACACAGTAACATTCAAACGTGAAGGATATCGCAGTGTAACCAAGACTATTACACCTAGTGCAAACAAGCCGGTGAAAGTACACGCTGATATGCTTACAGAGTTTGAAGCAAGACGGCGTGAAGGTAAGCCGCTTTTTGCAAATACACTGGGTATTCAACTTTCGCTTGTTACACCCAAGGCCTTCACTATGGGCTCTCCTGCAAACGAAAAGGATCGCCAGCGCAATGAAACACAAAGAGACGTATCTTTTTCGCGTAAATTCTGGATGTCTAATCACGAGATTACTCAGGCGCAGTTCGCCGCGTTCGCAGGGAAAGGCGCTAGCAGCAAGCTACCGATCACGAATGTTTCGTGGAGTGATGCGGTTGCGTTTACAAATTGGCTAAGCGAGAAGGAAGGTTTAACACCGTTTTATGTTGTTCAAAATGGCAGAGTAACTGGTATTGATAAAACCTCGAAAGGCTATCGTTTACCTACGGAAGCCGAGTGGGAATTCGTTGCAAAAATGAATCGCCGAGCATCACCAACAATCTTTGTTTGGGGTAATCAGTTTAGGCTTCGCGATAAACAAGGTAACTTCGCTGATGCATCGCTAAGTGGGAAACAGACCTTCATTTTAAAAGACTACGATGACGGATTTGTCGACAAAGCCCCTGTTGGTTCGTTCAAAGCTGAACGTGGTGGATTCTACGATTTAGATGGCAATGTGCGTGAGTGGGTCCACGATGTTTACCAGAATTCACCATCAAACCAGTCTGGTACTTTTGCCGACTACCTAGGCCCTGTTGGACAAGGTAAACACGTAGTAAAAGGCGCGTCGTTTCAAACGGGTCGGCTTAAAAATATTCGCGCAAGCGTGCGCAGCGGTGAGACTGAACCTGCTGACGATATAGGCTTTCGCATAGCGAGGTACGAGAATTAATATGAAAAAGAAACTGATCATTGCTGCAGTATTGTTGGCCATTGCGGGCACCGCAAGTGCGTACTTTGTATCGTTAGATTCGCCGCAAGACTTTCCAACTAACATTTAACTATCAAGGAATGATGATGAATAAAGAGAATACGTTGTCAATGAACCCCAGCTTTCTTGTAAGTGGCGGGGTCTTTCTATTTATATTTGCCTTGGTACATTTCCTATTTGCCGGTGTCATTCGCCCCGCGGCCGAAAAAGTCATGGCAACGGCTGGCACAGCGTCCCTATCCTCTTTCTGGGTTATTCTTAAAGATATCGAGCAACAGGTTTGTATCTCGCTGATGCTGTTTTGCATTTTCCTAATGGTTTACAAACTTTGGAAGCTGCTGGATGAAGAAGAGATTTACTCACGAGACTTACTGCCTGAGCACAACAAAGATACGCCACTAAATGTAGATAAAGCGTTAGATGAGCTTTCGTCTTCATCTTATAGCGACACCCCCGCATACAGCACGTGGATAAACTGCATTAGACGCTTTAAAAACACACAGAACGTGCAGCATGCTGCCGATGCAATCCACGCTTCGGTAGAAAATATTGCTGCCCAGCTTGAAAGTGGTAATAACGTGATTCGCTACATAATCTGGGCTATTCCTTCGATTGGTTTCGTTGGCACTGTTCGCGGTATTGGCGCAGCCCTTGCGCAAGCAGACGCAGCCCTAGATGGTGATATCGCGGGAATGACGGCTTCGCTGGGCGTTGCGTTCAACTCTACGCTCGTCGCGCTTTTTATATCGCTTATATTAATGTTGTTAATGCACCTGTTAAATGGTCGCCAAGACACTATGGTAATTCGCACACAAGAGTCTTGTGAACACCACCTTCTGTCACACCTTCACAACTAATTAGGCGAGACAGTAATGCCTAAAGTGCGTAAAGCCGAAGACGGATTTAACCTGGCGTTTTTAGACGTTATGGCCTGTGGCCTTGGCGCGGTTATTCTTATTTTCATTCTGGTCGACTTTAAAGCGTTTACACCTACACCAACTGAAGAGAAAGAAAAATTAGAGCAGGAACTCGCCGCCGCAGAGCAAGAACAACAAAAACTCAAAAAGTCGATTGACGAATTAAACGATAAAATTGCCCTTGAGTCAGCGAAGCAAGACGATGCTCAGCAAGCGCAAGCAGATACAACGCAAGACCAGTCAAAACTACTGCAAGATATCTCTACAGAAATGGCAGTAGTGGCTGATCTTGAAAACCAGCTAGCCGCATTGTCTAAAGAAGTAGAAAAGTCAGCCAACATTCAAATGCAAGGTACCGGCGAACAGAACTACATCACTGGCATGAAAATAGAGGGCCCGGAAATAGGTCTGCTAATTGACAAAAGTGCGTCAATGATGGGCGACAACTTGGTGGATATTTTAGGCAAGTTAGCGTTGAGTGATAGCCAGAAGGTCTCTACGCCGAAGTGGATACGCACCAAACGGGTAGCCCAATGGATGCTCGCGCGAGTCCCTTTAGAATCAAGAGTCACCGTAGTGACTTTTTCAGACACCGCTACCACACTAGGCCTTCGTGATGTAAATAGTGCCAAAGTCAGCGGTTCGATGAACGCAATAGTTAAAGACCTCGGTGCTGTCGTCCCCAATGGAGGAACAAATCTTCAAGAAGGTTTAAGCATTTTATTTAAAGCTAACCCAAACATCACCGATGTGTATATTGTCACCGATGGCCTTCCTACCTTGGGTGACGGACTACCTATGAGCTGCAAAAGCTTCATTAGTAGTAAAAAGTCAATTTCATCAGATTGCCGTAAGACCTTATTTGTTGAAACCGTTAAGCGCGCTAAGAAAGGCGTGCATTACAATGTGATTTTGCTGCCCATTGAGGGCGATCCTTTTGCTTCACCTATGTACTGGGAATGGACCCGCGCAACAAGCGGCACTTTCCTATCACCTGCTCCGGAGTGGCCTTAATGCGCAAAATTCAACGAGCCCCCGTTGAGGTATTCAACATTGCCTTTCTCGACATAATTTCCTGTGCTTTCGGCGCCGTAGTTATGCTGGTGCTTCTGGCCAAAAACGGTACTGAAGACACCGAGCGCGGCCCTAGTAACGTAAGCGTTCTTATTGACCAGGTATTACAGGCTCAAGTTGATGTGGAAACGCTCAAAGGCGCACTGTCAGATAAGCAACAAGAACTGAAAGCAGCACAAAGCAAAACGGCTTCCGTCACGGAACAGAAAGACAATTTAGACTCATCGATACCACGCGCACAACAAACCATTAATCAACTGAAAGACAAAGCTTCGTCGCTGCGTAACGAAATACGCCAAGCAACCGCTATGTTAAATACGCCGAATCCGACAGATACCCCTGACGATGATGTTGGTGGAATTCCCACCGATGCTGAGTACGTTATTTTTGCTATCGATAACTCGGGTTCCATGTCCTCTGGCAGTGGTTGGAATCGCGTGATCACCATCGTAAACGACATTTTAAAAAACCATCCTAAAATGAAAGGTTTTCAGATTATGTCTGCTGACGGAAGCTTTATGTTTTCCAGTAGAGCTGGGCAATGGCTAGATGACAGACAAACAATGAGAGATACCGCAATGAGCCAAATGAAGAGCTTTAAAGGAGGGGCGAGTCAGCCTGAAGCGGGGATCCTTAAAGCCATCAAGCTGTATAAAAACACCAAGGGGCGCGTGAGTCTTTACGTGTTTGGTGATGATTATCAAAGGCCGAATTTAGATCAGATTGTAAGTCAGATTACCCAAGCTAACCAGGGTGCCAATGGACAGCCTGTTATTCGTATACACGGCGTAGGCTTTAGCCGAAGTAATGGAAACGCACAGCGCTTCAGTGCATTTATGCAGGCGGTGGCGAAGCGAAACCGCGGCGCTTTCATCGGCCAATATTTTTAGTCTCTATTGGCCGATGAATCGCCTCGTTGGCCAAGGTTTTATCTGTTTCGGCCATACTGTTCGTGTGACGACACCCAGTCTGACGAACTAATGGCTGATGCTAGTGATATCTCTCCAGCCAACACCACAGACGCCACAATTTCTGCAAATTTATACACGCGATCTCGCCCGTAGCAATCCAGCAACTCTAAGCACTCGCGCTGTGTACCTATTCCTGTACCACCGCCATACGTCGCTACGATGAGCGATGGAATGGTAATAGACACGTACAGGTCACCGTCGTCTGTTAATTCTGAATACATCATTGCCGCCGACGATTCAGATACGTTTGCAACATCCTGCCCTGTGGCGATAAACATAGCAGTAATACCGTTTGGTGAATGCAGACCCGTGTTATTCACACCAGACAAGAAAGATCCTACGCCAGCTACACGGCCGTGATAATCTATCTGTTTGGGGTCTACGCGCATTACTTCTAATAAATGTTCGCGTTTAATAGTGGCTTCAGCTGTCACCCGTTTACCACGGGTACGCATAATATTTATTTGAGAGGCCTTTTTGTCTGTAGCAAAGTTAGACTCAAGGTAGAAATTCTCTATCCCCTCATAATGATCAAGTATCCACCCGCATGCTGCGAAGGTAGCACGGCCAACCATGTTTTGACCCGCTGCGTCACCGGTCTTAAAGTTAAAACGCAAAAACGCAAATTTGTTCGATAGGAAATGGTCGATATACGTCAGCTTAGCAATACTTGAGGTCGCTTCTGCTTCTTCCTTAATCTTTTCAAAGTTTGCTTTAATCCATTTAACGAAATCTCTGGCACCTCGTGCATTTTCAAAAATAAATACAGGGGCTCGCTGCATAGCATCGTCGACGACCGTTGCCGTTACGCCACCGCTCATGTTAAGCAGCTTCATGCCTCGGTTGTACGATGCCACCAGCGTACCTTCGGTAGTCGCTAACGGCACGACAAACTCCCCTTGTGCATGCTCTCCGTTTATCTTCAACGGCCCTGCAATACCAATAGGAACCTGCGCCACGCCAATAAAATGCTCAATATTCCCCTTAAGCGCTTGTGGGTCGATTGAGTACTTACCTACGTGATCAATTTTCTTTCCGGTGGCGCTTTCGAAATATTCTTGGCGTGTTTTTATAATACTTTCGCCGTAGTCATCCATGTCGTCACGAGGAATAAAAGCGCTGCGTTGTCCTGGCGCAGTAATATTGTCTTCCACTTCAAATTTAAGCTTTCCAAAAGGCGAAGCAGAAAAGCAAATACCCAGTTTTCGCTTTTCTGGGCACGGCGCTTCATCAATATCTAAATGCACGGTAATGGTTTGACGCAAGCCAAAGGGCTCTCCGTCTGATTTATTTAATGCTTCTACGGAAATAGTGGAGTCGGGAGTTAACTGGAGTGAAATTTTATGCTCTGGAATTTTTTCGCCATCAAGAACGGAAATAGTGGAGTCGGGAGTTAACTGGAGTGAAATTTTATGCTCTGGAATTTTTTCGCCATCAAGAGATATCCACTTTACTTCTTTAATGGTTGCGTCTTTCAATCTGTTTTTCAGAGAAAAAGATAAGCCTTTATCTGTCTTCGTAAGACTTGCGCGTGTATAGAGTTGCTTTAAAAGTATGCCGGGCACAAACATGAGGCTTCCTTCTGTGTGTTTTTACCGTGTTATTTTCATATTCCTTTGTTTTTTATAGCACATTCTTTATACAGCTCTATGACTTCTTTGTATTTTACTGGCAATTATTTGTGTCTGAATCACTTCTAAATTTGAGCCAGCCGCTTTCAAAAATGCGCCAACACCAGTGAAACCGTGTGCTACTGAAATATAGACCTTAGCAGTAATTCATCAAGTTCCCAACCCACCTAAAGTGAACACCGTCACCGCAGTAATGTTGACCACAAGGTATCTGGTAGTAACAAAACGGAGGCGTCAAGGACTGTGATGCCAAGGAGAAAAAGCCTAAACGGAAGTGGCGGCCAGATACCTTTAACGTGACCCAAACAAAGTTAGATAAGCACTGCAACGCAAATGCATAAACAAAAAAGGAATGGAGATGAGAACAGGACTGTTTAGAAAGGAAGTCATTGATGAGCAATCAAATGCTGTTGATGGACGTTTTTTAATGACCCCAAAACCTGTTTATTCTGCAATAGCTGGCCTGCTTGTGGTCTGGATTTTGGCAGTGATTATTTATCTAAATACGGGAAGCTACGCACGAAAGGCATCAGTGAGTGGATGGCTGGAACCCAGTCATGGCGTTTTTAAGCTCTATGCCGATGCAAGGCGCGGCAAAGTACTTGATGTATTGGTCAGTGAAGGTCAATTAGTGAGTAAGGGCGCGCCGCTAATTAAGATCAACTACAGTAGCGACGATGCATCAGGTAATAAAGTTAGCACGCAGTTGCTCGCTGAGCTTGAAGCAAAGCAGCATCGAACACGTCAAAGTATTCAACGTCTTGATGTGTTGCATAGAGCGCAGCGACAAGGCTTAGAAGAACAACTAAGCCAAGCCAAACGGGCATTAACGGCTTTAGACGCCATCGTTGAATTGTCGCAAACCCAGTGGGCACTAGCACTAAAGCAGTGGGAGAAAGCGCAAACCTTACTTAATCAAGGGCACATTAGCCAAGCAGACTATGAAAACCATACGCTACAAAGATTGACCGCCGAACAACAGCTTACGTTGGCCCAAAAAGACCAAAATGACGAAAAGGCGAATATCGCTGCTCTCCACCATGAACTTGCCACTTTGCCTCAACAGCAGGCCAATGAAATGGCAAACGTGGAGAACACCTTGAGCGATCTCACGCAGCAAATAGTAAGTCACAAGAGTAACGCAGAAGAAACGATTTATGCGCCTCACAATGGCGTAATATCCGGCCTTCAAGTAAAGGCGGGATATACCATCGATAGCTCTCGCCCGCTTCTTACCTTACTGCCTAAAAATGCCGACATTCAAGCGCGTATTGCAGTTCCCGTGCGGTCTGCTGGATTTTTACGCAAAGGCCAAGCCCTGCATATTCGATACGACGCATTTCCTTATCAAAAATTTGGTGTGCAGTCAGGCGAGATAGTGAACATTTCACCTTCGTTGGTGCTACCTGGTGAGCTTACCGACATCCCTATTTCTATTAGTGAACCCGCTTATCTTGTTACTGCAACGCTAAATACAAAAGAAATATTGGCTTATGGAAACAATATTTCACTGAAAGCTGGGATGACATTTTCTGCAGACGTAGATTTAAGTCAACGTACGTTGATGGAGTGGTTAATGGAACCACTGTATAGCATTACTGGGAAGCTGTAATCATGATGAACATTACACACCCACTTTCAACGCAAATCCTTTATACAAAAAAGCGTGTGCCCGTTGTACTGCAAAGCGAAGCAGCTGAGTGTGGACTTGCTTGTATGACTATGATTGCGCAGTACTATTCTGATAAACGTGATCTAAATGCTCTACGTCAGACTGTGTCTGTGTCGCTACGAGGCACTACGTTAAAAGACGTAATGCGCATTGCCAGTGATTTGGGTTTCCAAACCCGCGCCATCAAGATAGAAATGGAGCACTTAGCGCAATTATCTTGCCCTGCAATTCTACATTGGAACATGAATCACTTTGTTGTGTTAACTAAAGTGAAAGGAAAAACCCTTACCATTCACGACCCCGCGCTTGGAGAAAGAAAACTCACTTATTCTGAGGCGTCGAAGTACATTACCGGTATTGCACTTGAAGTCACGCCTAGCGACACATTTAGTCCCAAGAAGTCCGCGCCACGTTTGGGTCTTAGTCAATTCTTCACTCGAACAACAGGGTTTAAGCGCAATCTTCTAACCCTTTTTGCGTTATCGATTGTGTTGCAGTTATTTGCACTTGCTTCACCCTATTACATGCAAACAGTCGTAGATGATGTATTGATTTACAACAACGATGCATTACTGAAAGCGCTGGCAATAGGGTTTGCCCTGCTACTAATAATAGAAACTTTTACTAGCGGGATAAGAAAGTTCGTTATTCTGTCGGTGTCGTCTCGCCTTCAGCTTCAAATGTCGGCGTCGGTATTTAAGCACTTATTATCGCTTCCCTTGGACTACTTCGACAAGCGACATATTGGCGATGTGGTATCCCGCTTTGGCTCACTGGCGAGTATTCGTGAGTTCCTAACCACCGGCCTGGTTACTGCGCTGTTAGACGGGCTCATGGCAGTGATCACACTAGCAGTAATGATTTTATATTCGCCCAAACTCACTCTGGTTGTAGTGGCGATCATGTTTGCCTACCTCGCCGTTCGTCTTGGACTGCTGCCGTTTATTAAACGTCTTACAACTGAACGCATTGCGCTTGCAGCATTAGAACAAAGTCACTTTATGGAAAGCGTACGCGCTATCCTACCTATTCGCGTATACAGCCAAGAAGTACAGCGCCACGGGCTGTGGCAAAACAAGCTTGTCGCCACGCTAAACAAAGACATCACTCTTGGAAAAATCAACATAGGCAGCGCACTGACCAATCAGCTATTGTTTGGCGCTGAAAATTTGGTCGTTGTGTATATTGGTGCCAGCCTGGTTATGGAAGGAACCCTTTCGATAGGGATGCTGCTGGCATTTATGGCGTACAAAGCTCGCTTTGTCAGCGCATTAGATGGCGTAGTTAACAAGCTGATTGAGCTTAGTATGTTAGGTGTTCACTTCAACCGCTTAAGCGACATTTTACTTACACCATCACAGCAGAAGCCTCTGTCGTTAAAAACTAAGGACGATACATTTGAAAAACAAAACGTTCATTTTAGCAATGCAGACGTCCCCAACTCATCCACGTCCAACTCACTTGCACCTAACGTTTTAACACCTGATGGCGCAAGTACGCCCTCGCTTCTTGATGCCAAAACTCGCCCTGTAGCGCTTAAAGCGACGGCGCTCAGTTATCGCTACAGTGAAACCAATGCGTGGGTGTTTAAAAATCTAATGTTCTCGGTACATAGCGGAGAGATCGTCGCAATCACAGGCGATAGCGGCTGTGGAAAAAGCACAATGCTTAAGTGCCTGATGGGACTGTACCCTGTTTCAGAAGGCAATATCGAACACCCAAGCTCTACAAACCCAGTCATCGCGTCAGTGCTTCAGGAGGATACCTGTTTAAGCGGCACCATCGCGCAAAATATCTGTTGTTTTGAAGAAGCTCCCGATCTCAAGAAAATGGTTTACGTCGCTCAGCTTGCCTGTATCCATGAAGAAATCATGCAAATGCCTATGCAATACCACTCCTTGGTCGGTGATATGGGTAGCAGCTTAAGTGGTGGTCAAAAACAGCGCCTGCTTCTAGCAAGAGCGCTTTACCAAGAGCCAGACATTTTATTTTTAGACGAAGCAAGCAGTCACCTAGATATGGAAAACGAGGCTCAGATAAATCATCACCTTAAGTCTCTAAATATGACGCGAATTATTGTGGCACATCGGCCTCAATCAATTGCCATGGCAGACAAGGTTTATCGTCTGGAAAACGGCAACTTACATCTATGCCCTCCCACTGAAGTAACAGGAAGCGCAACATCAGGTAAACACGGAGAAACACTATGAAAACACATGAAATCAGAGAACCCGCAGTATTGATGACAGCAGCTGAACGCATGCAAATAGATGCGAACGGCATTACCGCCCGGAACAGCGTTATCCCCATTGACTGTTTATCAAAACGCGAACTACAAGTTGCACACAAAATAATGGAAGGACGCTCAAATAAGGTTATTGCCTCAGAGCTATTCATCAGTGAAAGGACCGTCAAATTTCACTGCGCCAACATTTACAAAAAGCTCAACATTAGCAACCGTTCTGTGCTTATTGCCTGCTGTTTTAGAACCCTTTACCAAGAAGTGGCTTCGCTGTAAGCGTGTCCACTTCATTACTCACCACGCCACTACAAGGAGCGTACATTATGAAAAACCATCCATTAACTCAGAACCAACCAGCGAATACTAAGCTTGCTACCGTTGCTGAATCTCAGCTATTTGAGGTATCCGGCGGCCTACGAGCTCGCCTAAGTGAAAGTGTGCCGGTAGTCGGTCCAACACCTAAAGAGCCCGTTTACATAACCATGGCTATTGGTGAAGGCGGCGGCAAACTACCTGATATTTTGTCGTAACTTACCGCTTATCAAAGTCAACACATGGATACGGTTTAGACAGTATCCCATGTGTTGCTTTAAGGACTACTAGATTCTATGAACACTTAAAACGCTAGCAAGGAACGCAAATGCACGTCGCACTACTAGGCAGTGAGCAAGACCCACAAATTCAACATATAGCCAAAGCACTTCACCAAAATAACACGCCCTTTTATTTCGCCAATACGCAACATTTTGGTTCTACTTGGAAGATCAGCTATGACCCTGACTTCGATGACGGGCTAATTCATTTCAATTCGCCTTCACTTTGCGACCAACCTAGAGTTACGTTCTCGAATACCCAGGCCGCTTATTGGCATGAGTACCTACCTGGCATACCGCTAAAAGCCCCTCGTGATAATGCTAAAAACGATGCCAGTGCAGATGCTCAAACACAAGGTGATAGACCTCATGATGGTGAATCTACTTTGCTAGAAAACGCAGGGTGGGTTGAGCAAGAGCGAGCAAGTACGCTACTTTGCTGGTTCAGCTATAGCGACATTAAATGGGTGAACTCTATCGACGCTGTTCGAAGCCACCAGTGTAAACCTTATCAATCGCGTATTGCTGGCAAACTAGGAGCACATATTCCCTACACCTTTGTTGGCAATGCACCCGAGGTTGCTTCGCAGTTTTGTAACAATATGCGAGACGTTATTTACAAGCCCGTACGCGGCGGTCGAACTGCGCAGTTTGTGAATAAACAACCAAACATGCGCCCGTTACTCAATGCGCTTTTAGGTGAACGCCCTGTTACCTTTCAAAAATATATTGCAGGCGTGAATGTACGAAGCTATGTGCTTGGCAATGACGTACTCAGCGTACAAATCGACTCAAGTGAATTAGATTACAGGAATGACGACAATGCGAGCGTATCGGTGATCCTAGTCCCCAGCGACGTTAAGCAGTTAGCTATCAAAATATGCAAAGCATTAGGTATGCACTGGTGTGCTATCGACTGGCGTAAAAGTGCGAAGGGAAAATACTTTTTTCTAGAGGCAAACCCCAGCCCTTACTTCCTAAAAGTAGAGAACGATACCGGTCTAGATATAACAGAAAAATTGGTAGCACTGCTGGTGAAGACTTCGTAGTAGCAAGCAGGACGTTTAGAGGCTAATTGGGTTTCCAAAACAAATTTGCGATTGTTTAGAAGCCTTTACGCAATCATTGACAATACCCCAACAACCTATCAATATGATAGGATGAATTTCAAAAGGCATTCATGGCTAATCACAATCCCCAAGGAATTAATGAATTCCCTCTTACAGAGGAAACTGCCAGAAAAATAATGAATGACCTCGCAGAAAACTATACTCACCGGATTCGGTGGACTAAACATGTTAAACAGCGCATGCATGAGCGAGGAATCACTACAGGTCAGGTGATCACTTTATTAAAAAGTAAGCACTCAGTATTTAGAGAGGGGCCATATCTTGATATTTCTGGAGACTGGAAATTTAATTTGAAAGGTTTAGCTGCGGGCAAAGTTATCGAACTCACTGTTTCACTTAAAAATCATCATGATAGTCCAATGTCATTTCTAATTACTGTATGGATAAGTTGAGAGGGTAAAATGTACCATTACACTGAAAGCGGGTTATCAAATGTATACCTGAAAAACGGTGTTACCGTTGAAGTTGTAGACGGTGAAGAATATACAAGCATTGACGATATGAACGGTCTTCATAGTGCGATAGCACAGACAATTGTTAATACCAACAAGCCTCTTGCTCATGATGAGTTTAAATTCTTACGTGTAGAACTAAATGTTTCTCAAAAAATGCTGGCGAATCGTTTTGGTGTTGATGAACAGACCATTGCTCGTTATGAGAAAGGTCAAACAAAAATTCCACGGACAACAGATGCTGCCTTAAGAGCCTTATACATGGAAAGCCAAGAGAAGAATAATCCCGTAAGTTACTTTCTTGATTTACTAGCAAATACCCAAGCGGAAGAAGCTGCAAAAATAATTCGTCTTGAAGAAGTCGAAGACCATTGGGAAAAAGTAGAATGGTAAAAAAGCCGACTTAACGTCTAATGCCGATCAGTTAAGAATATTTTCCTGATCGGTTGACCGATCGTTTTAAGACTTCAAAATCCGATATCAGTCTC
>NZ_JAYMEU010000013.1:0-137490 GCF_037029575.1 Alteromonas sp. CH_MED4-4
ATACCTGCGGTAACACGCCGCGATTACGAACATTTTAACTCTCGCTGAGTGGGTAATTATCTATGCGGACTGGTATTAATCGTTTACGGTTTGCTTCAATTGAAGAAGCATCGTATACAGCTAACCCCTTGTCTTTAAGTCATAAAGCCCTATAACTTTACTACGTGTTAATTGCTAAAGTTACTTTGCTTATTTCTTTTTAATCGCTTTTGCCGTTTAAAAGTAATGGTATGAATAGCGATTATAAGTGAATTAAAAGGGCGCGAAATTTAAAAAATGAGCCCGTGAAGTTATACTATTGATGATTTATTAAACACACCTTGCGTCAAGTGCGTACAAGACCGTTTACTCCCATTGCGCAAGCTAACTTAGAGGAAGAGACTGTGTTACAAGACTATCGCAATCACGTTGAAGAACGTGCCGCTCAAAATATTCCACCTAAACCGCTTAACGCTGAACAGGTAGCTGGCCTGGTTGATTTATTAAAGAACCCGCCAGCAGGCGAAGGGGACTTTCTTTTAGA
Source organism: Alteromonas sp. CH_MED4-4 (assembly GCF_037029575.1). Taxonomy (NCBI): domain Bacteria; kingdom Pseudomonadati; phylum Pseudomonadota; class Gammaproteobacteria; order Alteromonadales; family Alteromonadaceae; genus Alteromonas; species Alteromonas sp. CH_MED4-4. The sequence continues at coordinate 524 of NZ_JAYMEU010000013.1, forward strand.
ACTGCTATCAGAACGTGTACCGCCTGGGGTTGATGAGGCAGCTTACGTTAAAGCTGGGTTTTTAAGTGCAATCGCAAATGGTGAAGACAGTTGTGAGCTTATCTCTAAAGAGAAAGCCGTTGAACTGCTAGGAAATATGCACGGTGGCTACAACATTGCTACTTTAGTGGAGCTACTAGATGATAAAGCGCTTGCGCCGTTGGCAGCGAAAGAGCTGAAACATACCCTTTTAATGTTTGACGCTTATCACGATGTGGAAGAAAAGCACAAAGCGGGTAACGAGCATGCCACTGACATCATTAAATCTTGGGCTGAAGGTGAGTGGTTCACGTCGCGCAAGTTAATGGACGATAAAATCACTTACACCGTCTTTAAAGTAACAGGTGAAACTAACACTGATGATTTGTCGCCAGCCCCTGACGCATGGTCTCGCCCAGATATTCCTCTGCACGCCTTGGCAGCTTACAAAATGCCCCGCGAAGGTTTAGAGCCAGAAGAACCTGGTGTTAAAGGCCCAATGGCGCAAATAGAAGAAGTCAAAAGTAAGGGGTATCCCGTGGCTTTTGTCGGTGATGTAGTCGGAACAGGCTCGTCACGCAAGTCGGCAACTAACTCTGTGTTGTGGTTCTTTGGTGAAGACTTACCGGGTGTGCCTAATAAGCGTGGCGGCGGTGTGTGCATTGGTTCAAAAGTTGCGCCTATCTTCTTTAACACCATGGAAGATGCCGGTGCATTGGTGTTTGAAGCCGATGTGGAAAAAATGAACATGGGTGATGTGATAGACATCTATCCGTTTGAAGGCAAAATCACCAACCATGAAACCGGTGAACTTCTTGCAGAATACAGCTATAAGTCGAAGGTGATTCTGGATGAAGTGCGCGCAGGTGGGCGTATCAACCTGATTATTGGTCGTGGCCTTACCGAGAAGGCGCGTGAGACACTAGGCTTAGGCCCGACGAATTTATTCCGTACGCCTGAACAGCCAAAAGACAGTGGAGCGGGTTTCTCGCTAGCGCAGAAAATGGTGGGTAAGGCGTGCGGTGTCGACGGTATTCGCCCAGGCACCTACTGCGAACCTAAAATGACAACCGTGGGCTCGCAAGATACCACAGGGCCAATGACCCGCGATGAGCTTAAAGACCTAGCCTGCCTTGGCTTTACTGCCGATTTAACCATGCAGTCATTCTGTCACACCGCCGCTTACCCAAAGCCAGTGGATATAGAAACGCAGCACACGCTGCCTGATTTTATAATGAATCGCGGTGGCGTATCGCTTCGTCCTGGCGACGGCATTATTCACAGCTGGTTAAACCGCATGCTGCTGCCTGACACAGTAGGCACGGGTGGTGACTCGCATACTCGTTTCCCATTGGGTATTTCATTCCCTGCAGGTTCAGGCTTGGTCGCGTTCGCTGCGGCTACCGGCGTTATGCCGCTAGATATGCCCGAGTCGGTATTGGTGCGATTTAAGGGTGAAATGCAGCCGGGCATTACGCTACGCGACCTAGTACACGCCATTCCGCTGTACGCCATCAAACAAGGCCTATTAACGGTCGAGAAAAAAGGCAAGATCAACGCCTTCTCTGGCCGTATTTTAGAAATCGAAGGGCTAGAGAACTTAACCGTAGAACAGGCGTTCGAGCTTTCTGACGCATCGGCGGAGCGTTCAGCAGCCGGTTGTACTATCAACTTATCTGAAGCGTCGATTGCTGAATACCTGCGTTCAAACATTACCATGCTACGCTGGATGATTAACGAAGGTTATGGCGATCCACGTACGCTAGAGCGTCGCGCGCAGAAAATGGAAGAATGGTTAGCTAACCCAGAGTTGATGCGAGCAGACGCAGACGCTGAGTACGCTGAGGTTATCGAAATCGATCTTAACGAAATTAAAGAGCCCATTGTGTGCTGCCCTAATGATCCTGACGATGCGAAAACCTTATCTGACGTTGCAGGCGATAAGGTAGATGAAGTCTTTATTGGCTCATGTATGACAAACATTGGTCACTTCCGCGCAGCCGGTAAGTTACTTGAGCAGTACAACAAAACACTGCCCACCCGTTTATGGATGTCACCACCGACTAAGATGGACAAAGCTCAATTAATGGAAGAGGGCTATTACAACATTTATGGTCGTGTAGGTGTGCGTACGGAAATGCCGGGCTGCTCACTATGTATGGGTAACCAAGCACGGGTTGATGCGGGCACAACCGTGCTTTCAACATCTACTCGAAACTTCCCTAACCGCTTGGGCGATGGGGCGAATGTTTATTTGACCTCAGCCGAGCTTGCTGCTGTGGGTGCCATCGTTGGGCGCATCCCAACTGCTAAAGAGTACATGGAATACGCTAGTAAAATTAACGCAATGTCGGGTGAAGTATTCCGCTACTTAAACTTCGACAAAATGCCTAGCTTTAAAAAGGCTGAGGAAGAAGCAAAAGCGCGCATTATTCCAACATTGAATGTTGCTTAAAATAGTGTATAAACTACAAAGCCGGTGACCGTTAAGGTGACCGGCTTTTTTATGGCGAAAAGGAATGTCTAATGGGAAAATCTTTCTTTATTGTTGCTGCACTTGTATTAACCTTAGGGTGTGCAAAAGCGCAGGTTGACCCTGTATCGTCGCTGAATTCAGTGGACTTTGAATCCATTACACTGGAGATTGGCGGCAAGCACTATGAAGTTGAGTATGCCAAAACCTTTGAACAACGCGCACAGGGCCTTATGTTTCGCAAAGCCTTGTGTGAAGACTGCGGTATGTTTTTTAAGTTTTCTAGCCCAAAGTTTGCGGGCATGTGGATGAAAAATACCTTTGTTCCTCTAGACGTAGCATTTATCGACAGAAAAGGCGTAATAACGGATATAAAACCTCTCACTCCGCATAGTTTGGAGTCGGTCGGATCATCGAAAGAGGTACTTTACGCGTTGGAAATGAACCAAGGGTGGTTTGCCGAGAATAATATAAAAGTAGGCGACCAAATAACGATTGATTAACCGCGCAAAAGGCGCGGTTGCTGCTGGCGAAATGCTAGTTTTATTCTGGAGTTAAATATAGTGACAAATGCCTTATCGATAGCTAAGTTCGGTGGAACTAGCGTTGCGAATTACGAAGTAATGCAAAACTGCGCCCGAATTGTTGCCGGTAATGACAAAACGCGCATTGTGGTAGTGAGCGCTGCGGCAGGTGTAACCAATCACCTGGTAAGCTTAGCGCACACACCTATGACGCAACAGCAAATTGAAGAGACCTGTCAGGCCATTATCAATATTGAGCTTGCCATTCTTAACAAGTTGAAAGATAAAGACGCGGTTGAGCCAAAACTCAACGACTTGTTAGATGAAATGCGAAGCTTAGCGTTTCATGAAGAAATCCTTCACCGTGATGATTTAAAAGATCAGCTGCTTTCAATGGGTGAGCGGATGTCATCGCTGATGTTCTCTTCAGTGCTTGCAGAGCAGGGCGTAAAAACCATGAACTTCGACGTACGTAAGGTGTTACGTACGGACAGTGAGTTTGGAGAAGGTGCGCCGCAAATCGAAGAAATCGAAAAGCTGTCTAAACAATTGCTGGCACCTGAAATTAAAGACGCGATAGTGGTAACTCAAGGCTTTGTTGGAGCCGATGAGGAAGGCCGTACTACAACGCTAGGTCGTGGTGGTTCTGATTTTACGGCGGCGCTACTTGCTGAAGCGCTTGATGCCGAATCGTGTGAGATTTGGACTGATGTAACAGGGGTGTACACAACTGACCCGCGCATCACGCCAGCTGCTCATCCGTTACCTGAACTCAGCTTTGAAGAAGCGGCGGAAATGGCCACCTTTGGTGCCAAGGTACTTCACCCTGCCACTATGGAGCCTGCACTTCGCAAAGACATTAAGGTGTTTGTAGGCTCTAGTAAGGAGCCAGAAAAGGGCGGTACATGGATTGTGCGTGATTGTGAGCACGAACCACCGTATCGTGCTATTACTCGCCGTAAAGAGCAGGTAATGGTGACAGTGAAAACACCGAAGATGATGTATGCGCAAGGCTTCCTACAGCAGGTATTTGCCATCATCGCTAAGCACAAGCTAAGTGTTGATTTGGTTACCACGTCAGAAATCTCGGTATCTTTTACCCTTGATAACCCTGCAAACTCTGTGGCTCAGCGACTAAACAAAGAGACCATTGCTGAACTTGAAACTATCTGTGATGTGAAAGTAGAAAAAGGTTACGACCTTGTCACGGTTGTAGGTAACAACATGCAAACCGCTGTTGGAGTTTCTAGCAAGATTTTAGCTGCGGTTTCAGATTTCAACCTGCGTATGATTTGCTTTGGCGCTAACCCGCACAACCTATCGTTTTTGGTTAACGAGACCGACAGTGACGACGTGGTTCGCAAGCTTCACACGGCGTTATTTGAATAAGCACCTAATGTGCTGAACGACCCCAAAAAACGGTCGCCTTAAAGGCGGCTGTTTTTATTTCACATCAGTTTGCAGATGCTTTCAAAATGTCGACCTGTACAATGATTTCGTGACGTTTATTCCACGGTAGGGTAAAAGGCGAGTCGTAGCCCATATAGCTAGGTTCACCATCAAGCTCAATATTATTGTCTCTAAGGGCTTTAAGCAGTTTATTCGTATACTGCTTCTTATCGCTGTCCTTGTTGAAACCTGAATAACGAATAGCGGCTACCGTTCTCGCTGGTACAGTAACCAGCGATACATCTTTGTGCGTGGGCACAGGAGCGCTTTTAATGTCATATTTGCTGGGCAAGAAAAACATCATTGTTTCTGAAGATGAGACTTCGACAGGAGAGGTCATTGCAATTTCTTGAGAGCGCTTTCCAACTTCTACGGGGGACGTCATTGATACATTGCTACTGGATGTATTCTCACCAGAGATATAATTAAAGAGTAGCTGAAATGCTCCGTTATCTTCATTCCCACTAGACATTACGCCCAACGCTTCATTGTAATGCCTCACTTCAATATCTTCATCAAGGGTCTCGATAATGGAATAAGGAAGGGTTTCTGTATCTTTGTAATATGATGGCTCAGCCTGGATCATTGTTGACACCAATAAAGTAGTAATGAGAAGAGGCAAGCGAAAACGGGAAAATATCATTCTTTTTTAGTGGTTTGTTACGAATAGTCCTTATACGAATTAAAGCCGATTAATGCTCAGTTAAATTGTTCTTAAGTAACTATCTATGCATCCCTAAAGTGTGCCAGATTAATTGTCGGACACAAAAAAGGGGCTAAAAGCCCCTTCTTAAAACAGGTTCGTAAAAAGCGTTACACTTTAAACTGTCTGATAGACTGTTGTAACTCTTCAGCAAGTCGAGCCACTTCATGGCTAGACTCAGACGTTTGCTGTGCACCAGCTGTCGTCTCTTCAGCGATACCCACAATAGTTTCAAGCTTTTCGCTGATCTCTTGTGATACCGTATTCTGTTCACGGGCAGACTGCTCAATTTGAGAGCTCACGTCATGGGCTTTGTGAACGGCGTCAGAGATGATATCCAATGCCTGTGTAGCCTTTTCAGTTTGTGCCACACACGCCGCAGTTTGCTCTTTACCTTGATTCATCACCGATACCGCTTTTTCAGCACCCGCTTGAAGCACTTCAATCATAGCGTTGATTTCTTGTGTCGATTCTTGAGTTCGGCTGGCGAGGGTTCTTACTTCATCAGCAACAACCGCAAAGCCTCGACCTTGTTCACCAGCACGCGCTGCCTCAATAGCAGCATTCAAGGCGAGCAGGTTGGTTTGATCTGCAACACCACGGATAACGTCTAAGATGCCACCAATGCTTGCGCTGTCTTGATGAAGCTTATTGATAACGTCTGCCGCTTCTTGAACGTCACGAGATAAGATCTCAATGGTGTTCTTATTCTCTAGTGAGATTTGGCGCACGTTCTCAGCCTCAGCATCCGCATGGCGAATTTGACTTAGTGTATCTTCAGCGTTTTGCACAACCAGCTGCGATGTAGAGTGCATTTCTGTGGTTGCTGTTGCTACTTGGCCAATTTGTGATTTCTGATCCTGAATTGAATGCGTCGTTTGCGCCGTCACTGCAGACGTTTGTTCCGATGCGGCTGCCAGCTGTTCAGCACGAACGTTAATGGCTGTAATGAGCTCCTTAAGGTTTCCAATAAGCGTATTACAGTTTCGAGCTAAAAGACCAAATTCGTCTTGCGCCGAATCGTCTAGGCGGTGAGTAAGGTCACCCGATGAAGCCACCGTCAGAAGTTCATTTACACGATAAAGCGGACGTGTGATTGCGCGAACGGTCACGTAGCCAATAAATGCTGCTACTGCAATCGAGATAATAACAACCACAATAACGAACGTGTTGCCCGTCGCAATGGCACCATTAACCTGACTTTCTACATGTGACGCTTTCTTGTCTGCAAGATTGAGCAGGTTTTCTAGAGCGACAACCGCTTGCGCGATATTTGAGTCTGAAGCGTTAAGCGCTTTTTCAGCATCATTTCTGCGCTCTAGACGATCAACATGAAGCTGAACCACGCCATCGTTAGCTTTAATCGCATTGATTGCGTTGTTAACCAAGTCGTTAATATCATCAAGAGTACCAGAATCATCGCGGCCGCCCGCAGTTTGCATCATGTCGCTTAATTGCGTGACCACTTTCTCGACAACCAAATCAACTTCGTTGCCTAGCGTTTGTGAACGAACCAGTGTCTCTGTTTTAATGTACTCGTATGAAACCGTTAGCAAAGAAAGCAGCGACGTCTCAAGTTGACTGCCGATTTCTGCCGCACGTCGTAGGTTAGGGTCGCGCTGAACAGCATCTAAGTCTGAGAAGTCTAGAAGGTAGGTAGATGCATCGTCTGCGTTGTCTTCAGCGTCACCCAGTCTGTCTTGAATTGTGTTGCGTATATCAAGATACATTTGGTGATTTTTGTACATCGCTTCAACATTGGTGATATATGCTTCATATGACTCACGTACAGTATTCAGCGTGCTCTTTAGTTCAGGCTCGTTATTAACGGCCTGCGCCAGTTTCTTATATTCACTCTCAAAGGTGTCTTTGGCAGAGTTAAAAGACGCTCGTTTGTCTTTTAAGCCATTTAGATCTTCTTCGATGTAGCTCTCGAAGGTAAGTCGGCCCATATTGAGAAAGCTGGCTTTAAGTGCATTGCTGCCTGCTACTGTGGGTAATGCAACGTCATTTACTTCTTCCGTTGCTGAGCCTATTGAGTTGAGGTTATAAAGTGAAACAACACTAATGACGATCAGAAGTGCGCTAATCGCTACAAATCCCCCGATTACGCGTGTGGCTACCGTTATTTTCATCGGAACTCCTGGATGAGTGTTTTTTATTTTTATCCCTAACGATATTACCCGTCTCAGCAAACAAAATATAGCGATTAAAGAAGCTAGTTTGCTTAATTACTGAGTAGATAATGAGACATTATCGTTACTATCGTAAGTAAGTGTATCGGCTACAATAACTTAATGTTTATTTTATTTAGCACTTAAGTGTAGAAAGTTTAACTGGTAATACCAGTTGGTGCTTAAAATTATACACGTAAATATGTGAGAATTGGATAATTGCGGAGCCAGTAAACTCTGGTTTTAGGCAGAAACACTCACAAGCGAAGCGGAGTTCAGGTTTAGCAAAGTCATGCTTTGCCCCCAAACATAGCCTGTATCTAAGCCGATAAATTGATGACTGTTCGTTTGGCCCGACAGAGCTGCCCAATGCCCAAATACCACTCGTTGATCGTCACCGAGCTTTTTATTCTCTACTTCAAACCATGGTTTTAACGTGCTACTAGTGCTGTGGGATACTGCGCTGGGATGAGATTTGTTATCAAAATCGAGTGTGCCATCGGTATGAACAAAACGCATGCGCGTACACGCATTCACAATAAAACGCAGTCGCTCATCACCCTTAAGTTTATCTGACCAGTTGTTGGGTTTATTACCATACATTTCTGAAAGAAAAGCAGCGTAATTGTCGGATTTTAGGATGTTGCTAACTTCGTCACTAAGTGAAACGCACTCATCGATAGACCATTTAGGATAGAGTCCAGCATGCACCATTACTGATTGCTCATCTAACTTCATTGCCAACGGGAACTGACGCAACCAGTCAATAAGTTCGGCCAAGTCTGAAGCATTAAGTAGAGGCTCTAATTTGTCGGATTTTTTTGCTTTGCGGATGCCGTTTACAACGGCAAGTAAGTGAAGGTCGTGGTTTCCTAAAACACTGCTAAACTGGCTGCCGAGAGACTTTAAAAAGCGCAATGTGCTCAAAGAATCTTCTCCTCGAGCAACTAAATCACCTACTGCGAGTAGCGTATCGTTTTCTTCGTCGAATTTTACTTTATCTAACGCGCGACGAAGACCATCGTAACAGCCTTGTATATCACCAATGACGTACGTGTTACCTTGCGACATAGAAACCTTAATGAAGAATACTTGGAATGGCTAATCGGAAAACGTCGATAGGAACGCGAAAACGCTCGCCGCTCTCTAATTCCATTACATAGTAGCCTTCCATATTCCCAACCGGTGTGTCAATGACAGCGCCACTGGTATAGTCAAAATGCTCGCCCGCTTTCATGATAGGTTGCTTGCCTACAACCCCATCACCTTCAACTTCTGATGTCTTGCCATTTGCATCGGTAATTTTCCAGTAGCGACTGAGTAATTGCACCGTATGGTCGCTATTGTTCTCAATCGTAATGTGGTACGCGAAGGCAAATTGCTTTGAATCTGACGGAAGGTGGTCGGGAAGGTGACGGGTTTTCACCCGCACCTTAATATCAAGTACATCCATAGAGAACTTACTGCTCTTGTTGGTGCTCTTTTGCCGACACAGCGTTTGCTATTGTGGCAAAATCGTTAAGTGATAATACTTCTGCGCGAGAGGTAGGATCGATACCTAGCTCACGGATCTCCTCTTCACTTAAACTGTCTTTCAGCGAGTTGCGAATGGTTTTTCGGCGCTGGTTGAACGCTTGTGCACAGACGCGCTCAAGCGTATTTACAGACTCAACGTCTACTGGCGGAGCCTGATGCGGCACTAGCTTCACTACTGCAGAATCAACCTTCGGGGGTGGCTTAAAGGCACCCGGCGGAACATTGAGTACCGGAATGACGTGGCAGTAATACTGCGCCATAACGGAAAGCCTGCCGTAATTCTTAGAACCTGGTCCTGCTGCCAAGCGGTTTACCACTTCTTTTTGAAGCATAAAATGCATATCTTCTATGCAGTGAGCATGATCAAAAAGGTGAAACATTAGTGGTGTCGAAATGTTGTAGGGCAAGTTACCAAATACGCGAAGCTTTTTGTCTTTGACTGGCATTTCTTTGCACAAAGCACCGAAATCCATTGTCATCGCATCTTGTTCAATAACCGTTAGCTTATTGCCGTTAAATGGATGGTGTCTCAATCGCTTAGCAAGATCTCTGTCTAGCTCAATGACTGTGAGTGCATCTACTTCTTCACAAACAGGATCTGTTAATGCGCCTAAACCGGGTCCAATTTCTACCAGGTTTTGTTCATTTTTTGGCGCGATGGCCGCAACAATCTTGCCTATCACGTAATCATCGTGAAGGAAGTTTTGTCCGAATCGCTTTCTGGCCGTATGGCCTAAGTGTGTTTTACTCATTGTTGATGATGTGCAAGCTCGATGGCTTTTTCCAATGCTTTTCTGAAACTACCGGCGTCGGCTTCACCTGTTCCTGCTAAGTCTAATGCAGTACCGTGATCTACCGATGTACGAACGAAAGGTAACCCTAGCGTGATATTCACTGAAGCCCCAAAACCCTTATATTTTAGCACGGGTAAGCCTTGGTCGTGATACATAGCCAGCACTACGTCAGCATTTTCCAGATATTTGGGTTGAAATATGGTGTCTGCAGGTAGAGGGCCTGTGATCTTTAAGCCTTCTTCTCTTAGTTCGTTAAGCGCCGGAATGATGGTATGAATTTCTTCAGTGCCAATGTGACCATCTTCACCCGCGTGAGGGTTCAAGCCACACACATAAATGTGAGGTTCTTTAACGCCAAACTTCAATTTAAGGTCGGTGTTGATGATATGAATGACCTTATGAAGACGCTCTCGGGTGATAGCTTTCGCTACATACTCAAGGGGAATATGCGTGGTGGCAAGCGCTACATTAAGACCTTCAGTTGCCAGAAGCATAACCACATCAATGGTATTGGACTGATACGCAAAAAACTCAGTATGACCGCTGAATGATACCCCTGCTTTGTTGATAATGCCTTTGTGTACGGGGCCGGTAACGACGGCGTCGAAGTCGCCATCCATATTTGCCTGACACGCCTGGCGCAGAGTTTCTACTACGTATAACCCGTTTTCGCTATCAAGTTCGCCTGGCGTAACGTCAACGGATTTATCTATTTGCTTTATAAACAACGAACCCGCATCTTGAATTTGCGGGTTAGTGGCATCGTAATCGATTAGCGTTAATGGCAGCCCCAAGGCGCTTGCTCGTGCTTTGAGCATTTCGCCATCGGCAAACACGACAAGCTGCGCTTGCCATGCTTCCTGGGCCAGTTTTATGATCAAATCTGGCCCGATACCTGCCGGTTCTCCCGGCGTTATTGCTATTTTAATTGGTGTACTCATGAATAACTTATTGTTACGAGTCGACAACTTCTACGTAAGCGGCATCACGCATCTCACGTAACCAGTTCTCGGTTTCCTCTGAAAATTTACGGTTGAAGATAAGCTGGTAAGCTTTATCTTCTTTGCGCTTATCGGTAGCGTCATCAATACGACGTTCAATAAGCTGAATTAAATGCCAGCCGTGCACGGTACGAACAGGTTCACTAAATTCTCCAGGCTCAAGCTGTGCAAGTGCGTCTTTAAACTCAGGCACGTAATTATTTGGATCCGACCAGCCAAGCTCGCCACCGCGAAGGGCTGAACCAGGATCTTCTGAATGCTCTTTAGCTAGCTCTGCAAAATCAGCTTCACCATTTTTCACCTCTTCCTTGAAGCGGTTTAGCATGGCTTTAGCTTTGTCTTCGCTAAGAATGATTGACGGCTTAACAAGAATGTGGCGAGAGTTTACTTCTTCCACCGTGACTTTCTCAATACCGCGCGTATCTAATACTTTTAGGATATGAAAGCCTGCACCGCTTCGAATAGGACCAACAAGAGCATCTTTGTCTTTGTTTTGAATAGCTTCAGCAAAAAGCGTCGGCATGGCGTTAATGTTAAGCCAGCCCATGTCACCGCCTTCGAGCGCTTCGTTACCTGATGATGACGCAATGGCGATTTTAGCAAAATCAGAGCCTGACTCTAATAGTGAAATGACTTTGTCTGCACGCTCACGTGCCGATTGAATATCATCATCTGTAGGCTCTGGCGGGAAACCAATAAGAATGTGACCTAAGCGATATTCAGCTTGAGTAGCGCCCTGCTGTTCCATCAGGTCAATCAAGGTTTCAATTTCTTGAGGTGTAATATAAACACGGCGACGTACGTTAGCACGACGAACTTCACCCATGATAACTTCTTCGCGAATGTCTTCGCGGTAATCATCGTATGCAATACCTTCTGCCGCTAATTGGGCACGAAGTTCTTCAATCGTTGCATTTTGATTCGCTGCAATGTTGCTAATGGTCTGCTCTAGCTGTGGGTCGCTAATGCGAATACCCATACGCTCTGCCATTTGAAGCTGGAGGCTCTTAGTGATTAAACGCTCAATGGCCTGTGTACGAAGCGCACGATCTGACGGTAGCTGTTGATTATTAGCTTCTGCGTTGCGTTTAACGTCTTGTATTAGCGCATCGATTTCACTTTCAAGTATTACGCCTTGGTCAACAATTACAGCCACGCGGTCAAGCATGACCTCTTGCGCAACACTGTTAAACGAGAGTAGGGCACCTAACATCAATGCACGGATAATGAACTTCATACACACTCTTTTATTATTGGTTGATTGCATTTAAGCGCTGTAAAGCGCTCAACTGCGGGTTAATTTAAACTATAAGGCTGACGATAGCCAAACATACCGTCTTGAAGCATGCTTCTTTGGGTACCAGATGACCCGATGCCTTTGAAAATAAATTGTAGCGATATTCCAGAATCAAAATCGTCTGTTGTCTGCTCGCCGCTAGCATTGTAACGGTTGTTCAGGCTGCGCTGTGCAACTAATCGCACCGCCCAACAGCATGATTCATACTGGATACCTGCATAGGTTTCTACACTTCTATTGCGTTCAAGATCTCGGTAAGTACGGCCAACCCACTGCCAATTTTCAGATATAGGCCAGCTTGCCGAAATACCAATTTGATCTATGGTTTCACCACTGAGATCGCGAACATAGCGATGACTTAATTGAATAAAGCGCGAATCATCTTTGCGGTATTCAATACCCACACTGCTTAAGTCAACTTTGTCTGTGTCAGTGGTCACTTGCACATCAGAATGGAAGAACCAGTTTTTATTAAAGCGCCAATCCACTTCAGCGGCAAGCGCTGAACGATCTTGATTCTTGGTTGCCGCAATGACTTTGTTATCTTCAAGGTAGAATATCTGACCCACACTAAGAACAAATTGTTCCCGATTGTTTTTATCCAACATGCGTGTAGTCGCGCCAAGGGTGATTTGGTTGTTATCGCTTATTCTATCAAGGCCAGTAAATTCCTGACCTCTAAACAATCCTTCAACGTCGGTTAACAGCGGCGTTGAGTCATAGAATCCAATCGCAGTTTGGTCTTCATACGATGTATAAAGATATTGAATCTTTGGCTCTAAAGTCATCGACATATCGTCGCTGAACCACGATTTATCCCTTTCAAAATATAATGCGCCATAAAGGCGAGCTTGTCCTAATGTGCGTTCAACATCTTCTTTTAAGTCAGTTCCTTCAACATTGTCTTGTTGATAAACCGTTTGAAAAAGCGTGGTTTCTGCGACAAGTTCACCCCATGCTGCGCGAAGCGGCACCGCTAAAGTAGGTGCAACGTGAAAACGAGTAGCCGTTGGAGCGGTATCGAGAGTATTGTCAAAGTGTGCGACTTCTGAGTCTAGGTTGAACTCTAGATATTCACCTAACGCTTTGTTGTAGTTGATTTTGATCTCAGGTACGGCGCGATAGCTATCTGCAGTATTACCCAGTACTTCAAAATCTTTTATCTGCATATTTACGGATAGATTTTGCGAGTAGTAACTTAATCCAACGCTACGATATAGGTGGGTGTCAGCGCGACTGTAATAATCTGAACCAAGGTCAACTAAATAGTTGTCGTCACTTAATCCGTTGAAATCAACGTTTAGTAACCAGTTGTCAGCTATAAGCCCTTGATGCTCCAAGCGATAAAAATATCGGTCAGGGTTCCCACTAATATCTGAGTCGCTCGGCAAGTACTCCACGTACGCTTTGCCTTGGCTACGCTCCGTTAGATAACGGAACTCAGTATTCAACTGAAGACCGCGAAGGGTCATCAATCGCGGTGAGATGGTCATGTCATAGTTGGGGGCAATGTTCCAGTAAAAAGGCTGCGTATAGTCGACGCCCGTTCTGCTTGAACTGGTTAACTCTGGAAACAATAAGCCCGTTTGGCGCTCGTTGCTAACAGGGAACGCAAAATACGGTAAATAAAACACTGGAACATCGGCAATGTAGAAGCGTGTGTGTTTGGCTTGGCCCCATACGGTCCCTTTTTCCAAACTAATTTCACTGGCGCGTATTAGCCAGTCTTCATCGCCTTCAGGACACGTAGTGAAGCTAACTTCTTTGAGCACAATTCCCGTGTCTGTATCTAATACAATATCTTTTGCGGCTCCCTGACCCACAAAACCCGTCAGCTGATAGCGGGTATTTTGCATTTCTAAGCGCTCTTCTTCAGAGCGAAGGGTCACGGCATCACTTTCTACTTTTAACTGCGAGTCTTGATACGTTACGTCGCCTTTCGCAATAAGGTCTCTGCCACTTCCGTTAATTTGTGCTTGAGATGCACTAATTACCGCAGTATCTGACGTGATATCAACATTACCAGAAAACAGCGCTACGGTATCTTGGATAATTTCAGTACGGTTAGCTTCAACTTTAACGTGGCCTTTGGGCATTAATGCCTGGCTACTGAAAGTAACAGGTTCGACTGAGCAGAATGCAAGAGGGGCTGCATCTGACGTTGGTTTAGAATTTGAAGCTGTCGTTTCCTGTGCAAACGCGACTGTAGGCAAAAGAGTCGCGGAAACAAGCATGGCGCAGGTGTTTTTCATGCGTTAATGGGCGGCCTGTTTTGTTGTATGTTGCTTTTAAACCCAAGTAAGACGACGTCCGTCTCGGTTAGTTCGACATAACGTTTAAAAAAACAGTGATAATGCACATTACTTCTTGGCAAAGAGTTAATGTAGCTTTCACTCGCTATTACTATTTATATAAGCGCTCAATTCTAAGCACTTCTGTCGTAATTACCAACCATTCAGACAAAAAAATGCACTTTTATATGCACAACACATCAAAGACGGAGGCAATTAGTGGCAGTAAGCTTGATTTCAAGCTGCACAAGCCCTAGTTAATTAACTTATGTATTTGATATGATGATTGGTATAACGCGCTCTGCACGGCGTGATTTCACTACAGTAACATCAACTTTCTAAACAGTGCACCAACGGAGTATGACGCGATGTCAATTTGGGGAAAAATCCTCGGCGCCTTGTTCGGCTTTATGTTTCTTAAAATACCTGGGGCGATCTTAGGGCTGTTAGTCGGGCACTTTTTTGATAAAGCCTATCGCCAAGACTTCAATCAGCTAGGTGGCTTTGGGCGCTTTTTTACCGATCAGGACAATCTGAAGCAGCAAGCTATTTTCTTTCATAGTTTGTTTAGTGCGTTAGGCCATCTTGCTAAGTCTGACGGCAAAGTAACGGACAGAGAAATTCAAATCGCCACAGCATTAATGGACGAGATGCGTTTAACTGGGGATGCCCGTCGTGAAGCTCAGGATGCATTTAGAGAAGGCAAAGCACGAGACTTTCCTTTAGTCGATACGTTGAAAGGTTTTTACGACGCCAGCCACGGTAGACGGGATATTCTTCAAGTATTCTTAGAGATTCTTATTCAAGCCGCTTTCGCCGACGGTCAGCTTTCACAGGAAGAATACAACGTACTTGAAAAAGTAGCGAAGCCACTAGGCTTTAGGCGTCGTGATTTAGATTATCTAATTTCAATGTATGAAGCTGAAATACGCTTTAGGCAGCGGTCTAACTCTGGCTCAGGACAACGCACTCATTCAGGTCAACGTCAGCACAGCCAATCAGCCTATTCAGAACAGCAAAGTTTAGATGATGCCTATCACATATTAGGTGTGGCGGCATCTGACGATGAAAAGACAATAAAGCGTGCTTACAGGAAGCGCATGTCTGAGCATCACCCCGATAAGCTGGTGTCTAAAGGGCTACCTGAA
The DNA here is from genome assembly GCF_037029575.1 of Alteromonas sp. CH_MED4-4. Taxonomy (NCBI): domain Bacteria; kingdom Pseudomonadati; phylum Pseudomonadota; class Gammaproteobacteria; order Alteromonadales; family Alteromonadaceae; genus Alteromonas; species Alteromonas sp. CH_MED4-4. Next base: position 15,932 of record NZ_JAYMEU010000013.1, read on the forward strand.
CAGGCAATGGAAATTGCGAAAAAGAAAGCGCAAGATATTCAATCAGCCTACGAGCTGATTAAGCAAAAGCGTGGCTTTTAGATGGCAAAAACTCAACGTGAGTTAACTTATGTGCCGGCAGCTAGTCAGGCGCATATCGATGGTTTTATCGAGATGCTTTGGCTTGAGAAAGGACTGTCTGATCATACTCAGCAAAGCTATCGCACCGACCTTACTAAGCTTGCTATCTTCAGCAACAATCAAGGCGTAAAAGATATCGCTGTGCTGACCACTGAGCAGCTTCAGGATTATTTAGCCTATCGACACGACAAGGGGCTGTCCACACGCAGCACCCAGCGTGCGCTTAGCGCTATCCGGGCGTTTTTCGTATTCCTAATTAGTAAGCAGGTTCGCGTTGATAGCCCAGTTTCCGCGCTGTCTAATCCGAAAACACCCAAAGCTTTGCCTTCTTCACTCAGTGAGCAACAAGTTGAAGATTTGCTAAATGCCCCCCTTACCGACGACCCTATTGAATGTCGGGACAAGAGCATGCTTGAAGTGCTTTACGCGACCGGCCTTCGTGTAAGTGAGCTTATTGGGTTAACAATGGATCAAATAAGCCTTCAGCAAGGCGTAGTTAGGGTTGTGGGTAAAGGGAATAAAGAGCGCTTAGTGCCCCTTGGTGAAGATGCAATAGAATGGCTGCTGACCTATATTAAAACAGCAAGACCGATACTCGCCAGTAAAGCTTCTGATGTGGTATTTCTAAGCAAGCGTGGACAGAAAATGACGCGTCAAACATTTTGGCATCGCATTAAATACTATGCGGTGAAAGCGGGAATTGAGCAGCACCTTTCTCCTCACACGTTGCGTCATGCCTTTGCGACACACCTTTTGAATCACGGTGCTGATTTACGCGTTGTACAAATGCTATTGGGGCACAGCGATTTGTCAACGACTCAAATATACACCCATGTAGCAACAGAGCGACTTCAAACTTTAATCCACAGTCATCACCCACGTGGCTAAATATTCAAATAAAGAATGCTATAAATTGGGGGCTGTATACGACGAGGCTCAGTGACGACGTATATAAAATAAAAAGGTCTATGGTAGGATACGAGCCATGTAAAACGTTTAGAAAGTACATTTTCCGTTAGTGCTTTAACGCGACTGAGTTTAAATGTTGACGTTAAATGTACTGAGGTTAAAAGAAAATTAGCGTTTAAAGTGCAATTTTTTGCTAAGTTTTACGGTCTGAACGTTATGAATGTAAAAATTTTTAGCAATTGCTTTAAATGGAAAGATACCGATTCAAGCAATTGTATGTTAAGCCAGTAAGTACAAGCGAACTTAAATGGCAAAATGGAGAGTATTTAGTGAAAGCAGTAAAGAAAGTATTGTTAGCCAGTGTAGTTGCGGCAGGTTCTCTATTAGGGCTTAGTGCGCAAGCGGCTGATGAAGCGGCTATCCGTGATAAATTAACCTCAATGCTAGGGTTAGATGTAGAAACTATTGCTGACTCTCCAGTATCAGGGCTGGTTCAGGTATCAACAAACCGCGGTTTATTTTACGTAAGTGAAAACGGGCAGTATCTGCTTCAGGCTCGTGTTTTTAACATTGATGAAGAGATGCGTAACGAAACAGAGCTGGCACTTTCTGGGCTGCGCAAAGAAGGCGTAAAAGAGATGGAATCATCGTCTATTACGTTTAAGGCCAAAAACGAAAAGCATGAAATAAGCGTATTTACTGATATTACGTGTGGCTATTGCCGTAAATTTCACAACGAGATTGATGAACTCAACGATGCGGGCATCACCGTACACTACCTTGCGTTTCCACGTTCTGGGTTAAACAGTGAAAACTACAACGATATGGTGTCGGTGTGGTGTGCGAAAGACCCGCAAAAAGCGTTAACTAAAGCTAAAGCGGGTAACGACGTAGCTAGCGCAAGCTGTAAAAATAAAGTGGCAGAGCAGTACATGTTGGGTCAAAAATTAGGCGTGAATGGCACGCCAAATATCGTACTGCCAGACGGTTCATTGATTCCTGGTTATCAGCCAGCTGCGTTGCTTGCTAAAGCATTGGAGGAAGCTGAATAGCCATTCAGTCCTTAACCTTAAATATGATAAAAACGCACGCTTTGTGCGTTTTTTTGTTTTCTGCGGTATGATTCGTCCTCATATTTTCTAGCGTTTTTTCGTACAGTTTTGCTTTGCAGTTCACTCGGGCGTTTACTTGGAATCTGCACTAATTATCAAGTGTCCCGACTCCAGTCTTTTTATTTAAAGCCTATTTGAACTGGCATCGACAACTGCATTTACAGTATTGGTTAGTGGTATTTCATGATTTTGCCTATTGTTCGCCGTGAGGTTACCGGCGCCTCGCTTAGTTCCGACTTACATCCTGTTATCGATAGAATTTATCGCGGTCGTAATATTGCGAATTTAGATGACTTGGAGAATGGTCTAAAAGGGCTAACACACTTCAATGTCTTGAAGGGGATGCCGCAGGCCGCGCAAATTCTCGCCAATGCTGTTGTGCAAAATAAACGTATTATTATTGTGGGCGATTTTGATGCCGACGGAGCAACCAGTACATCGGTATGTATATTGGCGCTTCGAGCCATGGGCTATCAAAACGTTGATTTTCTTGTACCTAATCGTTTTGACTTTGGTTACGGACTTAGCGTGCCTATCGTGGATGAAGCTGCCAAACAGAGGGCAGAGGTTATTGTCACAGTGGACAATGGCATTTCCTGTATTGACGGTGTAACCCATGCAAAGTCGTTGGGAATGCAGGTTGTTGTTACCGATCACCATTTGCCAGGCGATGTTCTACCTCCTGCTGATGCGATAGTAAATCCTAACCAACCTGGCTGTGAATTCCCTTCTAAAAATTTGGCTGGGGTTGGCGTTGCCTTTTACATCATGCTAGCACTTAAAGCCGAGTTACAGCAGCAAGGGCATTTTGAAAGAGCGGGGTTAGCGCCACCAAACCTAGCGTCGCTACTTGATATTGTTGCGGTTGGCACCGTGGCCGATGTGGTGGTACTGGATAAAAATAACCGAATTTTAGTTCATCAAGGCCTTCAGCGCATTCGGGCGGGTAAGTGTCGACCTGGCATCAAAGCCTTGGTTGAAGTGGCAAACCGAGATTGCGCTCACTTAACCTCAACTGATTTAGGCTTCGTGGTTGGGCCAAGGCTTAATGCCGCGGGTCGATTAGACGACATGTCTCAAGGTATTGCGTGCTTATTAGAAGATGAAACCATTCAAGCGCGAATGATCGCTGCGGAACTCGATGCGCTTAATAAAGAACGCCGTGAAATTGAGACCGGCATGAAAGCACAAGCGGAAATCGTACTAGAGCAAATGGCGCTGGATGAAGGCGATATGCCAAGCGCACTGGTGGTTTATCGCGAAGACTTTCACCAAGGGGTTATTGGTATTGTGGCAGGGCGTTTGAAAGAGAAGTATCTTAAGCCTGTTATCGCTTTTGCCCATCAAGACGACGAGATCATTAAAGGTTCGGCACGCTCAATTCCTGGCGTGCACATTCGCGATGTACTTGATGAAGTTAATACGCGCTATCCTGGCGTTATCGAAAAATTTGGCGGGCATGCCATGGCCGCTGGATTAAGCTTGCCCGTAGCTAAGCTTCAAGACTTCGAGCAGGCTTTTGTTGATATTGCGCGAGCGCACATGGCAAAGCTTGATGGAAATCATGCTTTACTTTCCGACGGTGACTTGTCATCGAAAGAGCTGTGTTTACCCTTTGCGCATTTACTGCGTCAAGCAGGTCCGTTTGGACAGGGCTTTGAATCACCACTATTCGATGGTGAATTTGCATTACTTGACCAGCGCTTAGTTGGCCAAAAGCACCTAAAAATGGTGTTAAAAAGTGACGGTGCTAACGAGGTCGATGCTATTGCGTTTAACGTGGATTTAAAATCATGGCCGAATGCCATGGTCAAACGCGTGCATATTGCCTATCGGCTCGATATCAACGTATTTCGCGGTCAGGAAACCGTGCAACTTATTGTCGAGCAAATAGAAGCGCGTTAGCAGGAGCGAGTTCACACGCAGACGGATGGCCAGTAAGCCTAACGAGCAATAAGCGTAAAGTTGTGGAAAAAAAGGGGCAAAGGTGAAAAGCGAAAGACAAAAGCTGGTGGATAAGCATAGTCAGCTGAATCAAACCGACAATGCAAAAGTGATTTCCCACGTTCAGCGAGAAGAGAAAGACAGCGACTGGATTCGCCACACCATTATGCTAGAAGGTATTGATGTCCCTTTTATCTATCGGCGTAAACAGCAATACCAAAGCTTAAAAGGCGCGCGAGTGAACGTCACCTACTATCGCCACGTTGAAGAGGTGGCTGGCATTGAGTTTGAAACCATGAAAGTGGTACGAATTAAGCGCAGCTGATATTAACGTTGCCACAGGCACCACTTCACAACAATTAACACACAGTGAGCAACAATGAATAATGAATGGTTAAATGCCTATGTACTGCATAGACGCCCTTACAGGGAGGCCAGCTATATTGTTGACTTTTTTACCCTAGAAGAAGGGCGTGTTAGTGCGGTAGCGAAAGGGGTGAAGAATAGTAAATCTGACAAGAAAAGCCTGCTTCAACCTTTTCAGCATCTTCGTTTACAGTTAAGCGGAAAGTCAGAGTTAAAAAACTTACGTCACGTTGAAAGCGTTTCGCCTTCCATCAACCTTGTGGGCACGGCGTTATTTTGCGCAATGTACGTTAACGAGCTAACTAATCGCGTTATGCCAGCAGGACTTGCCAGCGATGGCGTTCACAACGCTTATGAAAATGCGCTGCTGTCCCTTCGTGATAATAGCGATATAGAAGTGACCTTGCGACAGTTCGAATTTGCACTGCTTGACGAAATGGGGCTACTGCCCGACTTTACTACTGACGTAGAATACGAAATGCCCATAGAAGAAACAGGCAGCTATAACTTTCAGATAGATGCGGGCTTTGTGCCTATTCCCGAAGATATGGCTGGTCCCCGCGGTATGCGAGGCTTTCCTGGACGAGCGCTGCTTAGTTTGTCACAGGGGGAATTTACGCCGCTTAGTAAAAAAGTGGCTAAGGTGCTTTGCCGGGACTTGCTGAAGCCGCTAATTGGTGACAAGCCACTCAAAAGCCGCGAGCTTTTTATGCACAAACCGCGGTAATAGCATTAAATTATTTTCTCTTAACTCAAACGCTTAATAAGCACGTTCTACAAAAAAATTTGCTACAATTGCGACTTTCCTTAAAAGGGTATTTTTACCCTTAAAGCAACGTATTAAACAGGAAGAGCAGGCCTCTTCTATCGCTCTTACAGGTTAGGTGGTGAAATGAGCACGATTTTATTAGGCGTTAACATCGACCATATTGCAACGCTGCGCAATGCGCGCGGTACGCATTACCCAGATCCAGTGCACGCAGCGGATATTGCCGAGCGTGCAGGTGCAGACGGCATCACGGTTCATTTACGTGAAGACCGCCGTCACATTAAGGACCGCGATGTACGCATTTTAGCGCAAACCATTAATACCCGACTTAATTTGGAAATGGCGGTAACCGATGAAATGCTGGCAATTGCCGAAGAAGTGAAGCCTGTTTTTTGTTGCTTAGTACCAGAAAAGCGCGAAGAGCTGACTACCGAAGGTGGTCTTGATGTGGCAGGGAATTTTGAAAACATCAAAGCGGCGTGCGAGCGACTCGCTAATGCGAACATTTTGGTGTCGTTATTTATTGATGCAGACAAAGCGCAAATTGACGCGGCCGCAGCATGTAACGCTCCTTACATCGAGATTCACACCGGACAATACGCAGAAGCTACCAGCGAAGAAGAACAGCATAAAGAGCTAGCGCGTTTAGTTGAAGGTATCGAGTACGCCGATAGCTTAGGGCTTAAAGTGAATGCAGGTCACGGCTTGCACTATCACAATGTTAAGCCTATTGCGGCTATCCCTCAGTTAATCGAACTTAATATTGGCCACGCTATCATTGCTCGCGCCGCGTTTGATGGCCTTCATACGGCTGTAGCTGATATGCGTAAACTTATGCTAGAAGCACGAGCGGGCATTTAACCTTAGATTCAAAAGGGTGTAGATAACGTGGCGATTGCAGGGCTAGGTACTGACATTGTAGAGATAGCGCGACTTGGTAAAGGTGACGGTGCTAATGAACGCTTAGCCAAGCGAGTACTTACGCCTGCCGAGTGGCAGCAGTTCAGCGAGCACGGTACGCCGGTTCGCTTCTTAGCCAAACGTTTTGCCGCCAAGGAAGCGGCAGTGAAAGCCCTTGGTACAGGAATTGGAAACGGGATCAGCTGGCAGCATATAGAAGTGCGCAATAACCATTTAGGTGCGCCAGAGCTTCATTTTTCTGGCGAGTTTGCTGCAATGTGCAAAAACCGAGGTATCACGCGAAGCGTGGTCAGTATTTCAGATGAGCAGCATTATGCTGTCGCCACCGTTATACTAGAAACTGAATAGAGCAACTGCCCCTAACCCACGTAGGCGACTTCTATTTGGTGAGCGCGTGCAAAAACCTCTACTAACATCAAACCACGTAAAGCAAGTAACCGGAGTTACACTTGGCAAACCTTTTTAAACAATCTCGCAGCAAGCAAAAAGGCAAAACGTCGCTTACTGAGCGTGGCGCTTCAAAAAAAGGGAATGCCAGAGCCAACGCGCAGGTCGCAGGACTTCGATTTGGGAAAAGCAAAAATGCAGCGGATACCAGTGAAAGTCAAAAACCTAACACGGTCACCATTGAAGATTTAGACTGGATGGGCAATGGCGTAGTGCGCGGCAATCCGATGGTATTTGTTGAAGGTGCCCTTGTAGGAGAAACCTGCGACATAGAGGTGGTATCAAGCAAAAAGAAAGTCATTAACGCCAGGGCGACAAACATTCACTCGCCAAGTGATGAAAGACAAGCGCCTTTTTGCCCTGTGTTTGATGTATGTGGCGGGTGTCAGCTACAGCACATAAAGCCCGACGCTGCCCTTGTGCAACGTGACCGTGCTCTTAAAGTGATGATGGAACGTCACCTTGCAATGAAGCCACACGTTTGGCAAGCACCTTTAGCAGGGCCGCGCCCTCAATATCGCAGAAAAGCCAGGCTGGCTATAGATGCCCGCAACCCCAATCAAATTAAGTTGGGCTTTCGTGAAGCAAATAGCAACAACGTTATCAATGTAGAAACCTGCCCAATACTGGTCGACCCGCTATCTAAACTTATTGGCCCTTTACGAGATGTGCTTGCAGGGTTCGAGTCAGCGCGTCATATTGGGCATATCAGCCTTATTGCAGGCGACAACACCTCGCATCTTGTTATTAAACACACCAAAGCCCTTGAAGCTGAGCTTATTGATGCAGTGAGCGAATTGGTGAACACGAGTTCATCAGTTGGTGTTTACGGTATTGAATTAAAGCTTGAAAATAAGCAGGGGCAAATTCGCAGTGTGGGCCGTGGTACTGATATGGTGATGAACACGGTAAATGGCTGCTCAATTTCACCTAGTGCTAACGACTTTATTCAAATTAATAAAGTGGTTAACGAAAAAATGGTTAATCAGGCAATAGGATGGCTAAACCCAAAGCCCAACGAACGTATCGCTGATTGGTTTAGCGGGCTGGGCAATTTTACTTTACCTATTGCTAAGTTAGGTGCAAAGGTTCAGGCGGTAGAAGGTGTGGCAGAGATGGTGCGCCGCGCCAAAGACAATGCACAGCAACAGGGCATTGAAAATGTAGAGTGGCTGCATTTAGATTTGGCCGATAAGATCAACGTCGAGGCTTCATTACAGCAGGGCTTTGATAAGGTACTACTCGACCCCTCAAGAGAAGGGGCGTTGACCGTTTGTCATGCGCTTGTAAAAGCACTACCAAAAACGATAGTGTATGTTTCTTGCAACCCAAGTACGTTTTCTAGAGACGCGAAGGTGTTGATAGACGGAGGATATGAAATGGAAAAAGCGGGCGTAGCAGAAATGTTCCCCTTCACCCATCACATGGAAATGATGGCCTTGTTTACGCGAAAGCAGCAGTAACGAGTAAAGGATATGGTATCGACAAGAAAGGTCCACCAAGCCGACCGACCGCCCTTTGAAGCGTGGTTAGATAGCCTTGAGTTAAGTGCAGAAACAAAAGAAAAACTAAGCGCAGTGTCATCTATTCCAGAGCGACTGTTGGTTGGTCAGGAAATGGTTGAGATTTTGTGTCAGCTCAATATGGATGATGCAACGCTTCAGGCAGCCTTGGTTTTTCCATATTGCGAACAGCACGCCTTAAGTGAAGACGATATTTATGAAGAATTCGGCGGGGAAATACGCGACCTGATCGTTGGCGTGCGCCGAATGGATGCCATCAAGTCGTTACATGCGCGTAAAGTAAAAGGCTCTGGCTTTGCAGAAAAGTCGGACGAACAGCACATAGACAGTATTCGTCGTATGCTGCTTGCGATGGTAGAAGACGTGCGTGCCGTTGTGATCAAAATGGCAGAACGCATTTGTGCATTGCAACAGGTTAAAAAAGCCGACGAAGAAACCCGCGTTATGGTGGCCCGCGAATGCGCTAGCATCTATGCGCCACTGGCAAACCGTTTGGGCATTGGTCAGTTAAAGTGGGAGCTTGAAGACCTTGCGTTTCGCTATCTACATCCCATCACCTACAAACAAATAGCGCATCAGCTTGACGGCAAGCGCAGAGAGCGCGCCGAGTACATAGAAACCATAGTAGGCGACTTGCAGGGCTTGCTTGATAGCGAAGAAATTCGCGCAGAGGTTTACGGCCGTCCTAAGCACATATTCAGCATTTGGAAAAAAATGCAGAAAAAGCGCCTTACGTTTGAGCAGCTTTTTGATATTCGTGCGGTGCGTATTATTGCCGAGCGACTTCAAGACTGTTACGCCGCGCTTGGTACGGTTCACGCCAGCTATAAGCACCTACCGAACGAATTCGACGACTATATCGCAACGCCTAAACCTAACGGTTACCAGTCTATTCACACGGTTATTGTGGGGCCTGAAGGGAAGTCGGTTGAGATTCAAATTCGCACGCAAAAAATGCATCAGGATGCAGAACTGGGTGTGGCTGCACACTGGAAATATAAAGAGGGCAGCACGGGCAAGCAGTCAGGCTATGACGAACGCATAAACTGGCTTCGCCGCATATTAGCGTGGCAAGAGGAAGTGGCCGAATCTGGCGATTTAGTTGAAGAACTTCGCAGCCAGGTGTTTGACGATAGGGTGTACGTGTTCACACCAAAAGGCGATGTTATTGACCTTCCCCAAGGCGCTACACCGCTTGATTTTGCTTACTATATTCACAGCAACGTGGGACATCGCTGCATTGGCGCAAAAGTGAATGGGCGAATAGTCCCTTTCACTTATTTACTGCAAAGTGGCGATCAGATAGAAGTACTTACTGGAAAAGAGCCAAACCCAAGCCGCGACTGGATGCACCCAGGTCTTGGCTATGTGCATTCATCACGGGCGCGTGCCACTATCCATTCCTTCTTTAAAAAGCAGGACAGAGACAAAAACCTTGCTGCCGGTAAAGAGCTACTAGAGCGCGAACTTCAGCGTGCTCATTTGCCTGCCAAAGTACCCAGTGAGGCATTTGAGAAGTTTAACTTACAAACCCTCGATGACTTGTACACTGCGGTAGGTGCCGGTGATGTGCGCGTTATGCAGGTGATTAACTTTATTCATCACTTGCAGGAGCCGCCAGCCCCAGAGCCCGAAATTAGTCCTAAGGTTAAAACGCGCAAAACTGCGGCTGGGACGGGCAAAAAAGATGCAGTGGTGGTGCAAGGGGTGGGTCACTTAATGAGCCAGCTGGCGAACTGCTGTAAGCCGGTTCCCGGCGAAGCTATTTTAGGCTATATCACGCAAGGCCGCGGCGTAAGCGTTCATAAAGAAAGCTGCGACCAGCTGCAACACTTGTTGTCACAACACCCTGAGCGTCAGATAGAAGTGAATTGGTCACAAGAGCTTAAAGTAGGTTTTGAGACGGGTATTGATATATTTTGTCACGATAGAACTGGCCTGTTGCGTGATATTACTACGGTATTGGCGAATGAAAACGTGCCGCTTTTAGGCGTGAACAGCCTAAGTGATAAAAATAGACAGACGGCGCTTATCACTATTTCGATAGAGGTTCAGGACCTCGATACGGTGTCTAAAGTGTTAACCCGATTGCGACAGCTTAAAGGCGTGACCGATGCAAAACGCAAACAAAGCTAAGCTTAGCGAAATGCAGCGGCTGCTTAAAATTATGGCGCAGCTGCGCGACCCGCAATCTGGGTGTCCGTGGGATGTAAAACAAACCATGGAAAGCCTAACTCGCTACACTATAGAAGAAGCCTACGAAGTGGCCGATGCTATTGCCAATGGTGATATGCACGACATTAAAGATGAGTTGGGTGATTTGCTGTTTCAAGTAGTGTTTTACGCGCAGATAGCCAGTGAGTCGAGTGCATTTTCTTTTGACGATGTGGCGAAAAGCATTAGCGATAAGCTCGTGCGTCGCCACCCTCATGTTTTTGCTAATTCGCATGCACCTGAGGGCGAAGTCGATACAAATGAAAACGTCACGGTCGAACGTACCCAATTGAGCGATATTGCTTTAAACGCGCAGTGGGATGCTATCAAAGCCCAGGAAAAGCAGCTTAAAAAGCAGCGTTTAAAGCAAGACAACGAAGCAATAGAAAACAGTATTCTAGATAATGTGCCTAAAGGTATGCCAGCACTAATGTACGCGCAAAAGCTGCAAAAAGCCTGTGCAAAGGTAGGTTTTGATTGGCCTGATGCCGCACCTGTCATAGATAAAGTGCGTGAGGAAGTGGAAGAGATTCAGCAGGAGCTGGATTTCAAACAGCGAGCACTGAATACTGGTGTTGCACCTTTAAACAGTGGCGTGCCCGACAACCAAAAAGCAATTGAAGAAGAAATTGGTGATGCACTTTTTGCCATGGTTAACTTGGCAAGACATTGCAAGGTAGATGCTGATACCGCACTTAGAAACGCCAGTAACAAGTTTGCTAACCGTTTTAAAGGCGTAGAGCGCTTGGCGGCTGAACAGGGCGACAAGCTCGACGCATTGACGCTTGATGAAATGGAAGCGCTGTGGCAGCAGGTTAAGCAGTCGTCTTCTTCCAGTGTTGAGTAAATGGCACATTCTGAATACTAAAAACTTTCCCAAATATTGACCTTATCGTCAATTTTCTAAGCTGAAGACGCGCAGCGAATTGTTGAATTGCATTAAGCTTGAGGTTTAGTCCCTAGAATTAGACCAATGTAGATGGAAACTTCATTATTTTGGCGTATGGTTATAGAGTAGGTTTGATTTACGACAAAGCAATGTAGATCCACTTTATCTAATATCTGAGTATAAATTTGGCATATTGGAAGGGCGTGTCGCTGGTGTTAAGTCATGACACTTACCAAGGAGTTGGACTGAATTGGGCGTAACCGTTTTATGAAAAAAATACTGTATTCTACACTGGGGCTGTTTTTAACGCTTCTTGGCATTATAGGCGCGTTTTTACCTGTTATGCCGACCACGGTATTTTTGATAGGTGCGCTTTTTTGTTTTACTCAATCTTCACCGCGCCTTGAAAACTGGTTACTTCAACACCCTAAATATGGCCCCAGTCTTGTTGCGTGGCGAAAACATGGTGCAATTTCGAAAAAAGTGAAATGCATAGCGTGTTGCAGTATGTTGGTGAGCTTTATTTTGGTTTGTCTGTTCGCATCAATGCCTATTCCAGCTTACATAGGCATAGGTCTATTTATGGGAATAGGCGCGTACTTTGTTGTTACGCGCCCCAGCATGCCTGCTGTATAACTTCTCTATACAGAATTTACTCACCTTCGGCAGTAGCGCACAGTTTATTCGAACTACATTGCTAAGCGTTAGGTGACAGGTATAAAAACCTTTAACGGTTTCTACCCAGTCGCTCGTGACTGCTTACCCATTCGTCTGCGACAACTGCAGAACCCAGCGACAGATCGCCACACAATACGGTCGCAGCGACAATTTCCGCAAACTTATTTACGCTGCCCCTTTCTGTGCAGCCAAGTACGCTTAAACATTCGTTTTGTGTAGCTAAACCGGTTCCACCACCGTATGTAGCAACGATTAACGATGGAATAGTCACAGAGAAGTAGTAGTCTCCATTTGGCATAATTTCAGCGTAGGTAAACCCCGCAGACGACTCCGCCACATTAGCGACATCTTGCCCGCAAGCGATGAACATGGCGGTAATGCCGTTAGCGAAATGCGCACCATTGTTAACGCTGCCTGCCATCAATGCGCCCATATTTGAATATTGGCGCTGTTTAAACAAAGCCTCTGGCGGACAATGCATAATCTCCGTCATAAGTTGTTTTGGCAGGGTGATTTCTGCTACAACGCGCTTTCCGCGGGTATGCAGCGAGTTTAAGTGCGAGTGCTTTTTATCGGTATCAAGGTTTGCTGCCAGCACAAAGTGCTCAATAGGGCCCGAATAGTTTGCCTGTATCCACTCGCAGCCTGCTTTGGTAGCTTTACTTACCATGTTTTGCCCAGCTGCATCACCGCAGGTGAAGTTGAACCTAAGCCAGCGGAGCTTAGAGGCAGCATACTGCTCAATATCCCTTAGCTTGCCCACGCTGGTGGTACTATCACAGGCTTGTTTAATGGTTTCAAAATTTTGCTCGACCCACCTGCCAAATGCGAGTGCTTCACGTGCATCGGAAAACGCAAACATGGGCGCCCGCTGCATGGCATCGTCAATAACGGTGGTCGTTATACCGCCTGCTTCTCTTGTTAGACGCATGCCTCTGCTGTAGCTGGCTGTTAGCGTACCCTCTGTTGTGGCCATTGGAACGTAGAACTCACCTTTGGCGTACTCTCCATTCACTAGCATTGGGCCTGCGAAGCCAATAGGAACCTGTGCAACGCCGGCAAAGTTTTCTATGTTTCCCGACAAGGTTTCTGGCGGTATAGAATAGTGTCCTAAGTGATTTAGCTGAGTGCCGGTTTCGCGCGCAATAAATTCGCGGCGTGTTCGGCTCATGTCGTGGGTATAGTCGTTGTCTGAGGAACGTGGGATTTTAGGCATTGGGCCACTCCTTTTTTCTTTCATATTAGGAGTGCTGATACCGAATTAGAACTGTTTACAATTTATACATGAGGATAAGTGCCACCTATGTATGCGCATTTTATGTAGAAAGGCGTTAAATTCACCTTTCTACACGCAAAAAGCGGGGATATTGCTTATTTCGAACTCATTAGCGACGCGCGATAGCCCCGCATAAAGCAAATGATACTATGCTTTTTTATCCAATTTTGCCTGAAGTATAGCAATCTCTTCTCTGCGTTTTTTATCGGCTAGAGGGCGGTTGGCTTTTTCAGGCGCGTTTTGAGCGCGGATTAAAAACCCTTGGGCTTCTTCGTATTCACCATCGTCGAAAAGAAACTCAGCATAAAAGAAGTTTTGGTCCATACCTTCTGGGTTAATTTCTAATGCACGCTTAAATAATTGTTTTGCCTTCTTATCGCTTCCAAAGCTAACTGGCCAGCCTGGTACTTTATGAAAAAGTGCCGCCAATACAGTAAGTGCCGTCCCCTCTAATACCGCTTCCTCTTTTTCAATGGCACGTTCTAAATTTTCCTTCGCACTTTCAGCAAAGTCCAGGGCACCTAAACCGCCTTTCGCACTTGCAGTACTTGATTGAGAGATAGCTAGCCAGGTCAGTGCTTCAGCGCTATTTTCTGATTGCTCGACTAACACTTTCGCCTGCGCAATCAGTGCAGAAAATGCCTCTAATTGGGCTTCACCTTCAAGCTCATAGTTCGTTTTTGCCCACGCGTGTTGTAACGGTAGTAAATCAGGGGTGTTTGCATGAACCGTAGATATCGACAACGTAGTAATAAGGATGAATAGAAAAGGAGAGAAGAAATTCTTTTTCTGCATGAAAAGTCGCCTTTATAAGATAGAGGTAGTTAGGAATAAACGAGATAACTCGACGAAATTGTTAGTAATTTCATGAATTATCGTTGAATCGGCGGCTAATCTAACGGTATTTGCAGCGAAAATCTAATACTTGTTGAAAATGGAAAGGCAATAAGAGCATTGCCTTTCCCTGTATACCTTTAGGGTGACTAACTTTTTCTCGCTATTTTCGCTTCCAATAAAGCGATCTCTCTTTTGCGACCTGAATCTGCAATAGGACGATCAGCGCGCGCTGGGGCGTCGAGCGCTTTCTTGGCAAACTTGAGCGCTTGCTCGTATTGTCCATTATCGAACAAGTACTCGGCGTAGAAATAGTTGGGGTCTATCCCGTCAGGGCTTATTTCAAGTGCATGCTTCAGCAATTTCTCAGCTTTTTTGTCGTTACCAAAGCTAATAGGCCAACCCGGAAGCTTATGGTACAGCACTCCTAGACTGGTCATCGCTGAGCCCGAGAGTGCATTTTCATCTAGTCGCATTGCATGTTCGAAACTCTTACGAGCATCCTTTGCGTAGTCCAGAGCACCAAGTCCCCCCTTGGCACCAGCTGTACTGGATTGAATTATGCCTTGCCAAATCAATAACTCAGGGTTATTGGGTTCTGCCTTTACGAAAGATTTAGCGGTATTAATAAGGGCGACGAATGCTTTTTCCTTTTCTGCGTCATCAAGTTCATAGTTAATATGTGCCCACTGATGCTGAAGTATCTTTAAAGGGCTGGTTGCTGTTTCGCTTAAGGCTAATGTCGGCGCTGTACTTTCTGTGACTTCGTTAGCTTGAGTCATAGCAGTGTGACTTAATGCCAGACCGAGCCCCAGAATTACCGTGGTGCTAAGCGTGGTTAATTTCTTCATGATAATGTCCTCGTGTTAAACCAGCTTGTTACCCAGGCGGGTATCGTTTTGAGCGCTGGTCTGTTTGTCTTGTGATTGCGTTTTTCGAAAGGCATAGCGTTTAATTGTTGGAAGTTTCTTTGCCAACGCATTGTCAACAACACTAGGAACTAGTGCGTTAAGCTTGGCAAAAAAGCGTTCAGCACGTCCGAGCGCGACTCTTGGCAAATTGTTTTCTAACTGTTTAATGAATGCTTGCGCTACTGCATCAGGCTCGTCTGTCTGGTTGCCCAATGCCTCATTTAGCGCATTAGCGCGTTCGTCATTTATATCGGTACGCGTTGCGCGTGGCGCTAGATAGTGAAATTTAATTTTGCTATCGCTGAATTCTCTGTGCATCGCTTCCGTCCAGCCTTTCAAAGCGAATTTAGTAGCGCAGTAGGTTCCGTGCGCAGCAAAACCTATGCTTCCAAAAGCTGAGCCTACATTCACGACATGCGCAGACGGTCTACGTTCGAGTAACGGCAGTAGGCGTTGGGTTAGTAGCATCGGAGCCAGCATATTTGTCGACACAATTGACTCGATTGGGGTGCCCTCAAACTCGCCCACATAGGTAATGCCAGCATTGTTAACCAGAATACTTAAAGGACGTCGTTGGCAGGCACTTACTACTCTATCTCTGCCTTCATCTGACGTAATGTCAGCCACAATGGCAGTATGATGAAGGGTTAAATTTTGTTGCAGCTGTTCGAGCTTCGCCTTACTTCTGCCAGTTAGGATAATGTGCGCGCCTTTTTCATCAAGCGCCTTGGCTATTGCTTGACCAATACCGCCAGTTGCACCTGTAAGAAGTACCACTTGATTACGCCACTGAATATTCATTGTATTTACCTTAACGTGTTATCAATTTACCTCGGGGGATAAGCACCAGAGGTAAACCCTTGAATTCAAGCAACCTGTTCCAGGCCGTGTTCAGGTGTTAATTCGCGAAAGATATCTCCGTATAAGCGATAAAACATGTTCGCGCTGTGAATGATCATTTGCTGCTCTTTGGGGTCAGTAATTTTGTTCATAAGCCCTTCAAAGAAAACAATGTGCTCTTGGTCTAGCGCACCGTGAGAGGTAAGGTATTTAAACGCTGATTTAGGCAGAGATAACTTGTCTTTGATTTGTTTTGCAGCCGCGTCGGCAAGCGCAATACTTGTGCCCTCTAAAACGAATACCATGCCGAAGAAATACAGTGGGCTTTTGCGTGCTATTGCATCAAAAGCATAGGCAACCATTAATTCGGTGGCGGGTCCAGGCTGACTTTTCCTCGCCTGTTCTTTATCAACGCCACAGGCTGCAAGGTCGTTAAGGATCCACTCTTGGTGACCCATTTCTTCTTCAATGTATTCACCAATTGCTTCTCTTAGCCATTCCTTATCTTCGTTGAGTTTGGCACCTGTAGCCATAAGCAGGGGTACAGTAAACTTAACGTGATGATAAGCCTGTTGAAGAAAGGCAATATAGTCGTTTAGGTTAAAATCACCGTTAAAGCAGCGTTGTATAATCGGCGCCTGTAAGAATGACTGTCTGGCATGTTCGGTGTTGCTTTGAAGTTGCTGATAGAAATTCATAAATTATTCCTTGATAACAAATTGAGAAGAAAATGCTGTTGTACTTTGAACGCTGTACTGGTGTTGGTCTTGGCTCTGGTAGAGCATGTCTAAGTCAGTTGCGTAGCGGGTAATTATTGCGTCACGTTTTAGTTTTCCCGTTGGGGTAAGCAGTTGGTTTTCTGGCGTGCAAAGACCGATGGTGGCGAAGTTAACAACTTGCGCATAGTCAGGTAACTGCTTATTGATAAGCGCCACGGTGCTTTGAATCTGCGTATTAGAAATAGTATTGGAAGCGGGTACGAGGAGCGCGACACAGTAGGGTTTAGCTTCGCAATACACCAAAGCCTGCCTGAACAGTCCTGTTCCCAGCAATAAAGACTCAATCCACTCTGGCGATACGTTTCTGCCAAAGCTGTTCACCATTATGTTTTTTATACGCCCATTCAGCGTAAGTGTGTTGTCAGAAAAGACGCCTAAATCGCCGGTTCTGACCTGGGTCGGATAAAATGAGGAAGGTTGATTCAGATAACCCAGAAAGTGGTTGCCTGTAACTACGACTTCACCCTCTTCGATGTGCAGTTGATTATGACCAAGCGTTTTTCCGGCACTGCCCATCGTATTGCAATTGGGCGTGTTCAATGTTGATACTGATACCGCTTCAGATAAGCCATAACCTTCAAATACTGGTAGTCCCTTCGCTTGAGCTTGCGCCAGCAAAGTGGGCGCTACATGTGCACCGCCAACAGCAATGAACATTAGTGATGAAGGTGGTGTCCAGCCCTGATTACATGCCTGTACTAGCACCATTAGCAAGTCGGGCACCAAGATCACAGACGTTGGTTGAACGCGGTCTATCAGTGACAGCAGTGCGTTTGGATTGACGAGTTTGCTTCCTTGAAATCCGCGCTCAGATGCCGTGGCTAAATAAACCGTGCCGCCGTGGTACAGAGGGGCGTAAACACCTGCAACATTTTCAAGCAGGGTAGACAATGGCAGTAAACACAGGTGGTTCACTAT
Organism: Alteromonas sp. CH_MED4-4; assembly: GCF_037029575.1. Lineage (NCBI taxonomy): Bacteria > Pseudomonadati > Pseudomonadota > Gammaproteobacteria > Alteromonadales > Alteromonadaceae > Alteromonas > Alteromonas sp. CH_MED4-4. The sequence goes on from NZ_JAYMEU010000013.1 coordinate 33,382, forward strand.
TTCTGGTTGAACAGCACGCTCAATAGAATGGGCAACTTTCCATTGCGATTCAGTTGACAGGCACACGCCTTTCGGTGAGCCCGTAGAGCCAGAAGTAAAGGTTATTTTGTTAGTACCTACAGGTGTGTATACACGAGAGTCATGTTTGAGTGAATGAGCGACAATGTCGTTTTCGCTATCAATAACAATCGGTGAATCACTCCATTCACTTAGTTCACCTCCGCGATTGGTCAATAAAAAGTGACACTGGCTCTCATTTAATACATGTTCTTGTTGGGAAGCGCTAAAAAATAGCGGAACGGGGACACAGCAAACGTTAGCCTGTTGGCAGGCTAAATCAGCAATCACCCATGCAAAGCTATTGTCAAAGGCAATGCCCACCCTCTCGGCATTGTGGTTTGTTATCCAGCTTGCGAGGTTCTCGACGGCGCTCAAAAGGGCGCAGTAAGTCATTGAACCGTCTTTGCATTTCAGCGCAACGTCATCGTCGTGCCCGTTTATATACTGATTAAGCAACATACGCTGTTTCCTTTTTTGTGCAGATATTTTGCGTTAACGCATCCACATTTGCGGAAATAAGCTCAATTGCACGTTGGTAATGAGCATTAAGTTCAGGGCAGCCAATTATGTGTTGTGTTACGTGATGTAGCGACAGGGCAGTAACCTGAGGAGCGGTGTCATAATAGGTGCCCCAGTCATCGCTATTCCCTTTAAGTTTTGACGCATCGGCTTTAACAAGGGGGAGGAGTTGAATACCCGCGCCCATGAGTAAAGAGGTGAGCTGTGAGGTCGCACTGAAAACCAGATATTTGCTACCACATCGTTTTAAAACGAAGAACAGGGCAAATAACAAGGGGAGGGTATAGCGCGATGCACTGCTAAAAAGGTTACCAACTTCAGCAATATGCGCTCTGTTTACGGTTATCCCTTGTAGGGTGAGGGCAGTTTCTACCGAAGTGTTAAGGTATTGCTCTATAAAAAGAGAATTATTCTGACCATCATAGGCGGCAAATCTTGCGCCTGCGGCGGCTTTAACTCCCTTAGCGTCAAGAGCAAACAGCATAGGCATAAAGGAAGTCACTCGTGCGTTGTAGCGAGCTTTAAAACCACTCGCTATAAACGCTTCAATACGGCGGCGGGCATTATGTCCATGTTTTGCCGCGATAAAGGTTATTGCGGGCTTTTCCTTTGAGACAATCGCAGATTGCTGACTAGCAACCTGGGTTGGAACAGAAGCTAAAACGTGACTCATAAACATGCTCATTGGTTTTGCGATGTTATGAGTATTTACGCGAGACCTTAAGAGAACCTTAAGTGGGAAAAACTTTTATAAATGTCAGCCCAAAATGTTAAGAACGCCCAAGCTAATTAATCGCTTGAGCCGTCATAGCTATTAAAAACTGGGCCGTTAGCCGGTAAATCACAGGTAGCGTTCGCAGCAGTGGCAGGAAGCAACAACCATTCGTCACGGTGGGCTACACCCTGTGAAGTGGCTTGTGATAAGTCTACACATTGAAATTTGTAGTCACTTGGAACTAACAAAAAGCGTTGACGTATTGGCGGTCTAACCCGCCGGTCTGAAATCTTTGTCTGCTCGCGGGAAGGCTCGGAAGTATCGGTCAACCAAGCCCACGCTGTCCCGTTTTCTACTTCTTTCGGAGTATGGTAACCAAAATGAGCCATTTCAAAGGGTGAATAAAGCAAATACTGTTCTTTAAAGCTGACTATCCCCACCTCGAAGGCAGTTGAATCCTTCGTCAACATATTACTTATCTGGCTTTCTGCATTTTGAAGGACTATACGGGGAGTACGGTAGTCGTTTAGCAGCCATGCACCGAATGTGGAAGGAATTACAGTTAAAATGAAAAGCCATGCCAGTAATTGGCGGGCGAGTAATTCTCCATCCCCTGCGTTGCGCTTTTTATTGTAAACATAGTAGACAATAAGAGTACAAAGCCCAGCGAATCCGAGTACAAGTAATACTATGCTTAAACGAACAAGGGTTTCGCTGTCGCTGTCAAAGCGCGTCATCAGCTTAACAGCAGTGGGCTCGTGAAATAGCAGTGCTAAGCCAGCAATCAATAAAACGGCAGAGATTAACGAGGTAACTGCGCGCGCAAAAAGCAGCAACCCTCTTGATAAAGTTGAATTCGCAAGTACCAGACCTGCAACCATACTCAACGCAGGCAGTGCCGGTAGAACATAAACACCACGTTTACCTGGGCTGATACTAAAGAAAATGACAACCAATATTACCCATATCAACAAGGATGAGTAAGCGGGGTTGTGAATAAGTACATCTTTTAACGACTTAGCTTTTGATACAAGTATGGCAATTGGAGTTATCCAAAATACAGGAATAACTTCAACAATATAGTAATACCAGGGCTCTATGTGGTGCCAGGCATTGGCATATCGCTCAGCCGTTTGTTTAAACAAAATATTCGACAAGTATTGTTGTATTTGAGGCTCTTGTTTTATCAAACCAAGATAAAGCAGAGGTGCAAGCCACATCGCCACAACTGATAGCATGATTAAGGGACCAAACAACATGCGCAATGACCACTTGCCGCTATGTGAGCCGCTGGTAAATGCGAAAAATGCAATGGGGATAAATAAAAGAACAGGTAAAAAGCCAACGCCTTTGGTTATGATCCCAAGCCCCATAAAGAACCATGCTGCAAAGTACCACCGCCAATTAACATGCACATAAAAGTGCTGAACGAGTCCGTAGACGCCAATCCAGATAAAGCAGGCGACAAGGGCATCTATTTGAGCGAATTTGGCTTGAATAAGAAACTGAGGGCTCAGTAGAAGTACGAGCATACTCAACATTGCCGCTTTTTCATTGGCAAGTCTTAGCGATAGCTTGTAGGTTAACCCCAAAGTGACAAGGCTTGCGATAGCGTTAGGCAGGAGCATAGCCACCTTCAGGCTACCCGTTATAAGGTAAAAGAAGGCAATACACCACATAAACACAGGGGGCTTGTCCGGATAAATTTCGCCACCGCGCATGGGCACAAGCCACTGTCCACTGTTCACCATCTCTTTTGCGACCAATGCGAATCGAGGCTCATCGGGGGGCCAAGCATCTCTGAAACCCAGACCAACAAATATCAGAGCACAGGCAAAAAAGAACAGGGTAGATGCATGGCTATTTGAATTAAGCATAAGCCTCACGACGGCTCACTCCTACGAGAAATGCCTGATAAGGATAGAAGTAGAAGAAGGCTAATGATTAAGCCACCAATTTGTAAAGGCTGTTCGAGGGAGCTGACAAATCGAGAACCGCTTCCAAGCAAGGTAAACAAAAAAGTTTGAGGCGCAAAGCCGATTGCACTTGCAGCAATAAACGGGACAAACGGAACGCTTAGCACACCTGCTACGGCGTTTGTGATTAGGTTGGAGCCAACAGGGAATAAACGAACAATTAGCACATTGCGAAAACTTCGCTTGGCCAGTTTGTTTTCAACAGGCTTTAATTTTGTACCTAAAAGACGGACGGCAAGTGAGCGTAGAGGGCCATTTGCTAATGCGTAGGCTATGCATGCAGACAATACCGTTAGCAACAAGGCAATTAATCCTCCCTGCAATGCGCCAAAGCCCACTCCGCAAAAAAAACTGACAGCCTGACGGGGAAAACCCATGGTTAAAAGTACAACACAAGCACTCAGTATCATGCACAGCGATTGCCAATTTAAATTAGAAATATAGGCATTCAACCAATCTGTATCATCACCGTGCTTCCATACTTCACCAGTGACCTCAAGCGACACATAGCAGACAAGCGCGATGCTTGCTGCCCCGATGAAAAACTGTATGAAGCTTTTGAGGCGGCGAATATTAGTCTTCATTACCAATTCCGCTGGTAATGTGATTAAGCTTATTTCTGTGCATTAGCCATCTGACGCCAAGCATATCGATGATCCCTGCCCAGCCACGATTCCACGCTGTGTAATTTGATTTACCTTCTAAGCGCGCGCGATGATTAACCGATACACATACCACGTCTCCCCCAAGCCTTTTGGTTAAAGCGGGAATATATCGGTGCATATGGTCGAAATAGGGCAAAAGTAAAAAGGTACTTCTTGGGAGGAGTTTCAAGCCACAGCCCGTGTCTGGTGTGTCGTCCTGTAGGATCCACTGGCGAACACGATTGGCAACTTTAGACTGAAATCGCTTCCACGGGGTATCTTTTCGCTTTTTACGATGCCCTATAACGCAGAAGTGCGCTGCATTAGTCTCTTTAGCTGCGCGAATAAGTCGCGGTATATCAGCAGGATCGTTTTGCCCATCAGCATCAAGGGTGATGATCCACTTGCCTTTTGCCTGTAAAACGCCGTGAAAAACCGAAGTGCTTTGACCGCAGCTCATAGGGTGGACGATGACACGACAACTTACCGGCAAGGTGCTTGAAAGGTTATGCAGCAAGGATAGGGAGTCGTCACTGCTACCGTCATCAACAACAATAATTTCTGTTGTTGTACTTGGAACCACTTCTGCAATTTCTCGTAACAAAGCAGAAAGGTTTTTGGCTTCATTTTTAGCAGGTAAAACAACACTGACGTCAAACTGGTGCATAAGAATATTTGGTAAATCATCGAATGACGTGCACTTTAAATGTTGAACCTTAAGGAAAGCTTAAGTTAGGCGCTAAAGTGCAAACTTGCATTAAAATTCGTATTCCAACGACATGCGAAGTGTGTGATCTTTACTGTCACCATTTAGTCCGGCAATAAAGCCCAGTTCCCATTTTAACTGCTTCTGTCGGTCAAAGCGTTTTATACCCATGAATGCTGGACCAACCCCGATAAAATCCTCTGCTACATACACTTCCAATCCAGGTTGTACTTCAGGGATCCAGCGATACCTAAACTTGGCTTTAAATTCGCTTTCCCATTCATTCTCAACAGTTTGACCCCACTCGTACACCAAGCTAATGTTAGTTGTTAAACTGAATTGGCCAAACTCTTTTTCTGTTAATATCCCCGCTTTAACTTCCCAGTCATCGGTATTGTGCTGCTTTTCCAGCTCAAACAGCGTTGCCCAGTCAGCCCAGTATCGCCCTTGTTCAGTCATCATCCAGCGTAACTCTACTTCGTAGCTTTCTAAGCCAAAATCTTCATTTTCATCCCGCGCACCGACAAGGTATGTCTCGAGGATCATAAACTCTGAAAGTGCATGGCCGAATGAGAAGCGTTGCATTAAAACATTGCCATCGTCATTTTGTCTTGAGGTAAGTCGCCACTCAAACTCACGTTCAAAGGGTAATACATAAGGGTGATAAACCTTATCTACGGTAAAATTATCTGCATAACCGTTACTTGAAAACACGGCGCATAATGCGATAGCAGTAAGGAGAAAACGTCTCACTGTGCGACCTCCTGAATTTCATCAGAGAATCTCTTTTTTGAAGAAAAGAAAGCAATTAAATTAGGCACGATAAGTGCGAAGAAAAACACCAATAAATAGCTCATAGAGGGCGTAGCCTCATAGCCAATAAGAGAATTCAGAAGATGACCATATTCGCTATTGTCACTAATAATTGTGCTGCTATCCCATAGCTGCCTTGGCGATGGGAAGGTGTCAGTTTGTTCCAATAATAATGCGATATTAGCGGTTTGAGCTGCCACAAATGTGGTTGCAAAAAAGTATGTTGCTCGCTTGCTAACAAAGTGGGTGAGCAAAATATTAAGTAGAATCGCGATGCTAATACTTATACCCAGACCAATGATAGTGCCCAAGAGCAATAACGTACTATCACTATTACCTGATAACTCGGAAACAAAATAAACTAAAAAGTGCAGCGAATTGGGTAAGCCAATACCTATTATTAGCAGGGTGAGGCCTAGACTGAACCTATTCGACATGCGTGACGGCAAAAGGACAACAAGGCACATACCCAACCACGCAATAAAAAACAGTATTGATTTGAGATACTCAAATCCGGCACCTTCTGATAGTTGCGATACCAGTCCTAGCTGGGGGTAGGTAAATACAGCGAGCAATACCAGCAGCAACACCCGCCACACAACGGCAAGCGTAGATACACGCGGCAGCGCCAGCAATACACTAATGAGCATGAATATGGGCAAGGTGTCACGCAAGAAGAGAACGACGGTATTAATTAGCATCCAGCGTGCCCTCTTTGCTTTTAACTATTACCTTTCCTATTGCGCTATTAGGATGAAACTCACCAAAAAAAGGATACTCACCGGCTTTTAATGGGCCAATAAAGATGGTCCCTCGGCTTTTCGCAAATATCACTTTTTCTCTGTTCAAAGAAAAGCTATCTATTTCTTCGGGAGTATCATCGAAATTGACAAAGGTTAGCTTTACTTTTTGCCCTGCAGGCACAATCACTTCCTGAGGAAAGAATAAGTGCTCTTTAATTTCCACCACCACTTCAGGTAAGGCGAACGCAAGGGGCGTATAAAAAGCACAAAGGGCTGAAAAGCAGAATAAAGAAATCTTAGAGTATGTAGTCATTGGAAAATGCCACCCTAACTTCTAATCCCCCGAGCGAACTTTCATCTAAAGAGAGCTCAGCCCCGTGTAATACAACGATTTGTTCTACAATGGCTAGCCCCAAGCCGCTTCCCGAATGAGGCGAGCTGTTAGATGCTCTTTTGAACCGGTTTAGCACGACAGCGCGCTGGTCAGCAGGGATGCCTGGCCCAGAATCGCAGACGCTTAAAATAAGCTCGTCTTTCCGTCGTTCAATCTTAATAATTATTTGTGCACCGCTAGGAGAGTATTTACTCGCATTGCTCACTAAGTTCTGAAGCAAGGTGTAAAGGACAAATTGAGAACTTAGCAACCAAGCTTCTTCTCCTTCCAGTGCTATCTCTTGGTTTTTATTTTCAATAGCGCCGTATAGGTCACTAATCACCTCTTGCGCGACCACGTGCACATTTACAGGTTCTCGCTGTTCTGCAAACGTTTCTGGGCTGGTGCGAGTAAGCAAAAGGAATTGATTTACCGCGTGGATCATTCTATCAGTGTCTGCTTTGAGCGGAGCCAACACGTGGCCTTTTTCACCTAACTCGTTCGCTATATTGTGAATGTTTATTTTCATCACGCTGAGCGGAGTTCTAAGCTCATGCGCCGCGTTTGATGCGAATTGCTGCTCTCGTTCGAATGCTGAATTCAGTCGCGTGAACATGGTGTTTAACGTAGTAACAACAGGGCTAAGTTCACTGGGCTCACGGGATAACGCAATGGTAGAAAAATCATTACCCTGTCGGCTGGCAAGGAGTTTTGATAGGTGTTTTAACGGCGATAGTCCCCAAGTAATGCCAAAAAAGAGAATGAATGCAAGAATAGGCACACTAATTATAAAAGGGGTGATGGCGGCTACAGTTAGCGAGTCAGTTAAAGTGAAGCGACTACTTACGGGTTGAGCTACCATATACCAGCTATCATTATTCGGGTTAAACCGGGTATGTACCCGCCAGCGTGTACCCAGTGCGTTTACTTCAGAAAAACCCTCGGAGAAGCTGGTTAATGGCGTGCTTAGCGCGTCAGTAGATGAGCTGGCCAGCTTACCTTGTTTCCATACCTGGAAGAAAAGTGTCTGTTGCTGTGTGCGGGTGCCGCTATCTACGTAAGAGATTGCGCGGGATAGCTCAACTAACTCGTTATCTAACAAGGTATTCGATATACCCAGCGTTGCGCGGTAGCCTTTAAGTGCTGCACTAAATATCACTAAAACAAGCGCGCTGATCAGTGTAAGAATTAGAAAGCGGCGAATTGAAGACAATTCACTCCCCCGATTTTGAAATGCAATAACCGACGCCTCGAATAGTCTTAATAAACTCAGGAGGCATTTTTTTACGCAAATTACTCACGTGTACTTCTATTGTGTTGCTTGCCACTTCCTCTCCCCACTCATAAAGTTTATTTTCCAGCTGATCTTTACTCAGTATGCGCCCTGCGTTTTCAATAAGCGCTTTTAGTAGCATGAGTTCACGTCGAGGTAAGTGAACGTTTTGATTGTCGATAGTAAGCGTATGATGGGCAGTATCAAGGCTGACATTCTTAACACTAACAATGCTGTGAGATGCTGTGCTCAGACGACGCTCAAGTACTCTAATCCTAGCTAACAGTTCTTCTATTTCAAACGGTTTAGGTAAGTAGTCGTCGGCGCCTGCATCTAAGCCAGAGATTTTGTCTAGCGTTTTGTCCCGTGCAGTTAAGATCAACACAGGAAGCGTTGCGTTTTTCTTTCGAATAGATTTTAGTACGTCGAGGCCATCTGTGTCGGGTAAACCCAAGTCAAGAATGACAATGTCACTTTGGCCCGCTCGAAGCGTTGCAAGGGCATCTGCGCCTGAATAAACACAGTCTACCGTGAAGTTGGCATTCTTTAGTGAAAGGGCGAGGGCGCCAGACAACGGCCTATCGTCCTCTACAAGCAGTACACGCATAAAAAACTCATTGATAAAAAAACAAATCAAAACACTAAACGAGAGACCTTAAGAAAACCTTAAGTGCTTAGTGTTTTACTCTGACATCTCTTTTTCGAGCGCGCGTATTGCTATATCTTTGTATTTATCCCAACGCGCGTAATCTAGTTTATAAGGTATTGTTGGGTTGCCGAGCTTGTGAATTTTTCTACTTTCAGCATCGGCAAGCATTTCTGCTTTTCTGTGCCCTTCGAAGCTATCGAAGATACGTTCGAGTTCTCCATCGTCTAGAATCTTGATAAGACCTAATCTCAATCTATTCGCGAGGGCAGGGTTATCTGGGCTAACAAAAAAGTACTCATAGTTGGGGTATTTTAATAGGTGGAACTGCTCTAAAGAGACATGCTTATCTTTGTGGCGTTCTAAATCGCGGTGTACTTCGATAATATTGCGGGGAAAGGCGTCGACAAGGTTGCGAGAGACCATTGAATACATTGAGCCAAACCACGAACTCCAATCTTCTCCTTCAACTCTGTACCCATTAGCCGTTAAGACATCCATATCTGGCCAGTCAGTGCCTTGAACCATTGTAAGGTTTTTCAAGGTTCGGCCATCGGCATCTTCGGTGAGTTCGCTTTGCCGGGATGGGTTAATAACAAGCACTCTGAATCCAGCAAATCCTTTGAGTAAAGGAAGCTTAATAGGAATGAGCTTTTGTTCTCGAGTCTGGTTCGTTACGCTCCACAGTACGTCTGCTTCTCCCTTTAATAGGGATTGCATCTGACGACTTTGCGTCATGGGCTGAGGATGAGGGACAAGGGTTATATCGCCATATTCCTTTGTTGCCTTAAATACGGCATTGAGCACAGCTACGTGATAACTTCCATAATCATCATCGGCAAACGCACGTGTATATACTAACTCCTCAGCATTTACACTGGACAAAAGTAGCGTGTGTAGCATCATCATTGAAGCTACGAAGCGAGACATTTTCATTTGTTTTTATATTGGTTCCGAACACAACAGTTTGACGTTACCTTAAATCTGTTTCTGTGTCATCGGCAGATGATGGAATTTTATCCATATTTTTTGTGCTTAGGGGTTCGCATTTCCTTCAATTCCTGTATAATTCGCGCCCTGCCCAGTTACGCCCACCTTTGGGAAGGTGGAAGAATCAGCCGGCTCGAAGGGGTCATTGTGTTGATTTTAAGGTGATTTCTGGTGTTCAGAAATCAGTAACGACGATATTATTCGGGTGAATTTGAAAATGAAAACTTTTGTTGCTAAGCCAGAAACGGTTCAACGTGACTGGTATGTGGTAGACGCCACAGACAAAACTCTAGGCCGTTTGGCTTCTGAAATCGCACTACGCCTTCGTGGTAAGCACAAGCCAGAGTACACACCTCACGTGGACACTGGTGATTACATCGTAGTAATCAATGCTGAGAAAGTTGCGGTAACAGGCCGTAAAGCGCAAGACAAAATGTACTATGCGCACTCTGGTTACCCAGGTGGTCTTAAAGAGACAAACTTTGAAAAACTAATTGCTCACAAGCCAGAAATGGTTATTGAAAAAGCAGTTAAAGGCATGTTGCCAAAAGGCCCTCTAGGTCGCGCAATGTTCCGTAAAATGAAAGTTTACGCAGGTGCAGAGCACAAGCACACCGCACAGCAACCACAAGTTTTGGACATTTAAGGAGCTATTAACATGGCAGATACTCAATACTACGGCACAGGCCGCCGCAAAAGTTCTACTGCTCGTGTGTTCCTACGTCCAGGCACAGGTAGCATTAAAGTAAACCAACGCGCTCTTGACGAGTACTTTGGTCGTGAAACAGAGTGCATGGTTGTTCGTCAGCCACTTGAACTTGTTGAAATGACTGAAAAGTTTGACGTATACATCACTGTTAAAGGTGGTGGTTCTAACGGTCAAGCGGGTGCAATCCGTCACGGTCTTACTCGTGCTCTTATGGAGTATGATGAGGCACTACGTCCAGCACTTCGTAAAGCTGGCTTCGTTACTCGTGACGCACGTCGCGTTGAACGTAAGAAAGTTGGTCTACACAAAGCGCGTAAGCGTCCACAATTCTCAAAGCGTTAATTTTTACGTTTTTTGTATTTGCAAAAACCCGGCTTATGCCGGGTTTTTTTTGCTCTTTTTTCTATTACAAGTTGCCTGCGTCCCACATTCAGTAAAGTCTTCAAGCCTCTACAATTCATAACAAAGGTTTAATTTGCTGGTGTTATCTAACCAAATATTCTTCAAAACCTTGATTTTAGGCCTTTCCCTCACTAAACCTAAACACACCTTTTGAATTAATTTATCGCTTAAATATCAGTAAAACCTTGTGTTTATAAGGGCTTTTCTTTTATCATTTGCGGTCGAAAATTTTGAAAACTTTCGTGACCTCGTAAACCAGTAAATTTTTACTGTTACGTCGCTGTCATGACAAGCCATATGATGCATGACGCAAGCGTGATAAAACCAGTATAAGCTTGGGTTACACATCATAATTATCCAAACCTGGAGAAATGTGGATGAGCAATGTATCTGTAGATGCAACAGAGTCTGCACACAATGAAAACCAGCCAGAAAACAACACTCGTCGTCGGTTCTTGACCGTTGCCACGTCGGTAGTTGGTGGTGTAGGTGTCGTTGGTGCTGCTGTGCCTTTTATTGCGTCCTGGAATCCAAGCGCCAAAGCGAAAGCCGCCGGTGCTGACGTTGAAGTAGATATCAGCGGGATTGAGCCTGGACAGTTAGTACGTGTGATGTGGCGAAGCAAGCCTGTGTGGATTGTACGTCGTACGCCTGAAATTCTTGAAGAACTAGGCACGCACGAAGATAAGCTGAAAGATCCTAACTCTGAAGCTGAGCAGCAGCCTGCCTTTGCTCAAAACCGTTTCCGTTCAATGAAGGAAGAGTACCTTATCCTTGTTGGTATCTGTACTCACCTGGGTTGTTCTCCACAGCATCTTAAAGACGGTGCATTTGAAGAAGTGGTTGAAGGCGTTCCAGATGGATTCTTCTGCCCGTGCCACGGTTCGAAATTCGACATGGCTGGACGTGTATTCCAAAACGTTCCTGCACCGTTGAACCTGGTTGTACCGCCATATCAATTCGTTGATGACAATAACATCATCATCGGTTCAGAAGCGGAGGCCGTGTAATATGAATGCTTTCCTAGGTTGGATTGAAGAGCGCATCCCAATGATGCGCGTTGCGAATATGCACGCTCTTCAATATCCTGCTCCAAAGAACATGAACTTCTGGTATGTGTTCGGTTTTCTAGCAACTATTGTTTTGGTTAACCAGATTGTTACTGGTATTTGGTTGACCATGAACTTCGTTCCATCTTCAGAAGGCGCATTTGCTTCTGTTGAATACATCATGCGTGAGATCGACTACGGTTGGATCATCCGTTACATGCACAGTACTGGCGCATCGGCGTTCTTTATTGTGGTATATCTACACATGTTCCGTGGCATGATTTACGGCTCTTACCAGAAGCCTCGTGAGCTTCTATGGGTGTTTGGTATGTTTATTTACCTAGCGCTTATGGCAGAAGCTTTCATGGGTTACGTTCTACCTTGGGGACAAATGTCTTACTGGGGTGCGCAGGTAATCGTATCACTATTCGGTGCTATTCCTGTTGTTGGTCCTGACCTTGTTATCTGGCTACAAGGTGACTACGTTATCTCTGGCGCTACGCTTAACCGTTTCTTCGCACTTCACGTAATTGCGCTGCCTCTGGTTATCGTTATTCTTGTGTTCCTTCACATCATCGCTCTTCACGAAGTGGGCTCTAACAACCCAGACGGTATTGCGATTAAGCACAAGAAAGGCTCACTGCCTGAGTCTGAAAAGACGAAGTATGAAATTCACGAGTACTACACAAGCAAGTACGACATTGCTGATGACGTGTTACCGTTCTTCCCGCACATTGTTCTTAAAGACCTTGTGGCGTTCTGCGTGTTCTTAGCACTATTCACTTATGTGCTGTTCTTTGCCCCTGAAATGGGTGGTAAGTTCCTGGAACACCCTAACTTTGAAATTGCTAACCCGCTGAAGACTCCTGCGCACATTTTCCCTGTTTGGTACTTCACGCCGTTCTACGCCATTTTGAAAGCGGTACCTGATAAGCTGTTCGGTGTACTTGCCATGTTTGGTGCTATTGCTGCGCTATTTGCTCTGCCTTGGGTTGACCGTGGTCGCGTTAAATCATGGCGCTATCGCTGTGGCCTACACAAAGTAAACCTAATTGTGTTCGCTATCGTGTTTGTTTTCCTTGGTTACCTAGGTGGTACGCCGCAAGAAAACTGGAAAATCATTGCCTCGCAAATCGCAACAGTAATGTACTTCGGTTTCTTCATTGCACTGTTCCTATACAGCAAAAACGAAAATACTAAACCAGTGCCAGAGAGGATTTCTAAATGAAAAAAATGATGTGCTTTTTAGCCTTCTTCCTACCTGGCGTCGCGTTTGCGGCAGGCGGGAACGTACACCTAGATGAAGCGCCTATCGATTTGACTGATAAGGCGTCTTTACAACGCGGTGCACAGTTGTTCATGAACTACTGTTTGGGCTGTCACTCAATGAAGTATCAGCGCTATCAGCGTTCATTCCAAGATTTGGGTATTCCTGATGAACTAGGCCAAGAGTATTTGCAGTTCACGGGTGACAAGGTGTCTGACTATATCACTCGTGCAATGCCTGAAGAGGCAGCAGCAGGGTGGTTTGGTGCTGCTCCACCAGATCTAACGCTAGTGGCTCGTGTTCGTGGTGAAGACTGGATTTACACTTACCTGCGCTCTTTCTATGTTGACGAAAGCCGCCCGTTTGGTGTTAATAACACAGTGTTCCCAGAAGTGGGTATGCCACACGTGCTTCAGCCACTTCAAGGTACGCCAACGCGCACTTATGAAGAGCAAATGGTTGATGGTGAGATGGTCAAGCGTTATGTAGGCATTAAGTCAGATGGTACTGGCGCAATGTCTCCTGACGAGTACGACCAAGCCGTTGCCGATATCGTGAACTTCTTGGAGTACACAGGTGAGCCTGCGAAACTTGAATCTCACAAAATCGGTAAGTGGGTGCTTATCTTTATCGCAGTATTGTTCGTATTTGTTTACTTATTGAAGAAAGAATACTGGCGAGAAGTGCACTAATCGCACAGATTTATGTATAATATGAAAAGGGGGCTTCTCGCCCCCTTTTTTTGGTATTTACTCGTGCTACCTGAAAACCCTTTTGTATAGGGTGTTCAGGTAGCACGAGTTAACGTAATAAGCTTACCGTTTGTAAGCGTAAACTTGTTTCTCGACGGAGGAAATTGAATGGCCGTAGCCGCGAATAAACGTTCTATTATGACGTTGTTCTCTGACACAATTGATATTTATAGCCACCAGGTGCGTATTGTGTTGGCAGAAAAAGGTGTGGGTGTTGAAATCAGCTACACAGATCCTAGCAACCTGTCTGAAGATCTGTTGGAGTTAAACCCTTACGGTACTGTTCCAACTCTAGTTGATCGCGAGCTTGTACTTTACAAGTCGCACATCATCATGGAATACCTTGATGAGCGTTTTCCTCATCCACCACTTATGCCGGTATATCCAGTATCTCGTGGTCAAAGCCGCCTGATGATGCACCGCATTGAACAGGATTGGTACTCACTTGCAGCTCGAATTTTCCGTGGCGAAGGTGACGTTGAAGCAGCACGTAACGATTTACGTGAAGCTTTGTTATCACTAGCTCCAGTATTTGGTGAAATGCCTTATTTCATGAGCGAAGAGTTCAGCTTAGTTGATTGCTACCTTGCTCCGCTATTATGGCGTCTACCTGCGTTAGGTATCGAATTGAACGGTGCTGGCAGCAAAGAAATTAACGCTTACATGAACCGTATTTTCTCTCGTAGTTCATTTAAAGCGTCTTTGACTGACCAAGAGCGTGAGATTCACAACCCGCTATGACATCTATGACGTCAAACCAGCCCTATTTGCTTAGGGCTTTTTATGAGTGGATTGTTGATAACGACTTAACGCCGTACATTGTGGTAGATGCAACCAACGAGTTGGTTGAAGTGCCGCAAGAATTCGTTAAAGACGGTCAGATCGTTTTAAACGTATCACCTAGTGCGTGTGTTAACTTTTCTCTTGATTTAGATGGCTTATCTTTTCAAGCGCGCTTCTCTGGGCAACCTAGAAGATTAAGTATGCCTTGTGAAGCGGTAATGGCTATTTACGCAAGAGAAAATGGTGCAGGTACGGTATTCGCCACTGAAGAAGATGTGGCTCGTGCGCAGCAAGAGCGTCCAGAAACATCTGAAGATGTTTCTCAACCTAGCGGCCCGACGTCGCTGGAAGATGCTGATGCAAGCGACGTGAAAGACGCACCTGTTCCACCTAAAAAGGGTAAACCTACCCTTAAAGTTATTAAGTAGCTTATTAAGTAACTTATTAAATAGCTTATCAAATAACGTATTTGCCTGGTTTTGTGAAGTTTATCTACTCAGCAAAGCCAGCGCTTATCTTTCTTATTCCGTTAAGTTTTATCTCCGGCTCCCCTTCGCACAAAAGTAAAAACACCCCATTACCTGCGTAATAGGGCGCTTTCACGTTTACTGTGTTTGACCATTTAACGGGTTCGGGTAATCACCACGCGGCTCGTTGGGAAATCAAAGCGATGGGCCTCGGTTAGTACCGATGTAGACAGACCCTCACGGCTTGGATCGTCAGCGTTTGCACTAGTGACTACACCTTGGTGAAGTCTTACTGCATCGGCAAGATCATCCCTCACCACATCATAGCCCGCAGCTTCTCCGCCGCCACCCGCTGCACTAGCGGCAGGGCCTGGCATAGTAGCAGCTGTTTCTGTGTTTGCTTCTGTACCCGCATCCCAAGTCACTGTCATGAACGTTTTTATATCACCAACCGCCATGTTGCTTACATTCGCAGCGTTTAAGCCGGTGAATGCGTCGTTGGTGTTGACCAGCATGGTCGTTACCGTAAGGCGAAGGTCGTCAGCATCGAGTTCTGGAACCACTAGAGTTAGTTCTGCGCCCATTGAGCGAGGACCCAATATGCCCCCAGAGTTTTGCGCATCCAAAAAGTCCGTGGAGTCCATGGCTTCAGTAATGACCATAGACGGGTCACCGCCTTCAGCCATTATTTCAATGCCCATGCTGGCTGGCTCGCCTTCATTAAATGAATGGAAGCCTGACTCATGCAATATGACGGCGGCAGGTGCAAAGGGCTGAGAGTAGGTTAAATTGGTAATTTGTACGGTATAAACCGCTGAATTACCATTAATACCGTCTTGTCCGTCCGAA
Source organism: Alteromonas sp. CH_MED4-4 (assembly GCF_037029575.1). NCBI lineage: Bacteria > Pseudomonadati > Pseudomonadota > Gammaproteobacteria > Alteromonadales > Alteromonadaceae > Alteromonas > Alteromonas sp. CH_MED4-4. The sequence continues at coordinate 49,118 of NZ_JAYMEU010000013.1, forward strand.
CCGTCCTGGCCATCCGTACCATCTTGTCCGTCAGTACCTGCTTCCCCCTGCGGACCCGCTGGTCCTTGAGGGCCTGTATTACCATCGTCGCCGCAGGCAGCAAGAAGCGCTGAAAGCATCAATAATGTACTGAGTTTAATTATTGGATTATTCATCGTATTGGCTCCTTAAGATGCAGGAACAGTAATAACTACACGTGCTACTGGGTTCAACCAACGGTGTACGGTAGAGTCCAGATCACTGGCACCAGCGGCGCTATCAGTATCACCAAGCGCATTGCGGTGGATGTGTACTGGGCCATCTTCACCATCTTCAATTTCGCCATTAACGATTTGTGCACCCACACCCGTGCCACCTGTACCCAAATCAACAACACGAGTGGGAGCGCCGCCACCGGCAACACCCGGTACGCCATATCCACCCAGCGCGTTTCCGGTCCCAGCTTCAACAACATCTGTACGGGCACTATTTAATTCATCGTTAAGCTCAGTACCGGCGTCGTATGCATTAAGGTAATAAGTGTAGGTACCCGGCTCGGTTGGAATTTCAATACTGTCCATACCAACAAAAGCGTCGTTAGTAGGTATTAGCATGGAAAGTAGCGAAAGATATGGCTTGTCCATAGTATCGAAGGGATAGCTTAACGTAGCTTTCGGCGCGAGAAGTCCGCCAAAACGGTGCCACGTATTTGAACCATTGTCGGTATCAACAGGGCCGAGTAACGCTTCAAAGTTTGCGCCGCTTGAATCAGCATTTTGTTCGTCGTCAATAACACCAGCTTCAGCTAACCACGCTAGAGCTGATGACGCAGGTTGCCCAACTTCAAAGGCATCGACGGTGTCATCGTGAGCTATGACTAAGCGCGGCGTAAAACTCTGCGCCTGAGTCAGGTTGGTAATTTCAATGTCTAAAGTGACAGCTTGGCTTACTGATACTGCTGCTAGCGACAAAAGCGTTGCGCTAGCAAGTTTAGTGAATTTCATTTTATTGTCCTTATTTATGGCTTAAATCGCATAAAAATTTAGGGCAGTAAAATGTCCAATTCATCACAGAACTTTCACAAAACGCACACAGATTCGTCTCAATAAATAACAGTGCTGTTATAAATTCTGAATTTATATTTTTTATAAAAAAATTGTAATCACTGTGAAAGAAAACCACGAACGCACTGGTCTTGTTTTTTATTGGCGAATTAGGAGCGAGATATGATCCTTATCATCTACAGTGGAAATAAGTTTCAACAGAACATATCGCAATGCTTAAGTAAGCATAGCTTTCTTTACGACGCAGTCTCTAATTTTCAATCCGCAGAGTCGTTGCTTAAGGCGCAGCATTATTCGCTCGTTATTGTTGAGTCGCATGGAAACATTATCTGTCTTAATCGTATAAAAGGCCTTGTTGATACGAACCCAGAAAGTTGGGTGATGGCAGTGGAAAGTGACGCGATGACAGACGATGTGGCCGACGAAGAGGTAGATGAAGCAAACTACTATGAAGTAGGCGTAGATGATTATCTATCAGGGCCATTTGATGCACGCATGTTTACTGCCCGTATTCGCTCCCATATGCGCAGAAGTATGCCTAGCCAAGCACATTTAAGACCATCTCAAGGTAGTGAAGAGCGCATCGAAATAGGACCCCTTAAAATCGACCAGCGTTTTCATAGCGTAACCCTAAACGGCCAAGTGCTGACGTTAACGGCTAGGGAGTTTGCGCTACTGGATTATTTTTGTCGTCATCCAAACCAAGTTTTTTCTCGCAATCAATTGCTCAGTGAGGTGTGGGGCTATAACCACGAAGGCTACGAGCACACGGTGAATACCCATATAAATCGTTTACGCACTAAGCTTGATAAAATCAACAGTATTGAAAATGGTGGACAGCTAGTAGAAACCGTCTGGGGTGTGGGTTACAAGCTGAACGTCAATGGATATATAGCGAAAGCGCTTATTGCATGAGTGTTGTTTAGCTCACCCATGCCCTATCAGGCATGAGAGTTCAAAATTAACTTAAATTAGAAACAGCGTCGCAGTACCTAAGAAAGCAAAAATACCCACTACATCGGTTATCGTAGTTAAGATAACACTGCCAGCTAGGGCAGGGTCTATCTTAAGACGCTTCATGATCATAGGTAAGGTTGCACCCGCTAAAGCAGCCGCAATCATGTTTACCATCATGGCAAAGGCAATAATTACGCCCAGCATGTAATCTTGTTTCCATAACGCGATGACAGAGGCAATAAGCACCGCCCAAATAGCACCGTTTAAAAAGCCGATGGATATTTCTTTACTGATAAGCCATCGTGAGTTACTTGCGTTAACATGGCCTAGTGCCATACCACGGATAACTAGCGTTAGCGTCTGATTACCCGCTACACCGCCCATACTAGGGACAATGGTATTTAGAATAGCTAACACAGCCAGTTGGCTCAGCGTTGCTTCAAATAGATCACTCACCATCGCAGCCATTAGCGCCGTCACTAAGTTTACTGCCAGCCACACCGAGCGTCGTTTAGTACTTTGCATAACGGGTGCAAAGGTATCTTCGTCGTCATCAAGACCCGCCATACTCATCATCGAGTGTTCCGCGTCTTCACGAATAATATCAACCACGTCATCAATGGTAATTCGGCCCACTAAGCGATGGTTTTCATCTACAACAGGTGCTGAAAGCCAATTGTATCGCTCGAACAGGCTTGCCACTTCATCGTCTGGCATATTCACAGGAATCGCTTCAGATTCCTCGTCCATAACGTCAGACACTTTATCGTCGGTATCTGCGGTGAGTAAACGGGTAACCGGAACAATACCAACAAGGTTGTCAGTTCGGTTTACCACGTAAAACGTATCCGTATTCTCAGGTAGCTCGCCTTTTAAGCGGATATAGCGCAGAACCACGTCAATGGTCACATCGGGACGTAATGTGATGGTGTCGGTGTTCATGATGAAACCAGCGGTTTCTTCACCGTAAGACAGCGCTTGCTCTGCGCGCACGCGATCTTGTGCATCCATCGAGTCTAGAATGTCGGCCAATACTGGCTCGGGAAGGCTGCTTAGCGTCTCTGCTAAGTCATCGGTATCCATCTCTTCAAGTGCGTCAACCACATTAGCGGGAAGCATTTTTGTAATGATACCGTTTCGAACATCGTCAGACAGTTCTTCTAAAATGTCGCCGTGAAAGTCACCATCAATGAGCTCCCATAATTCGTCACGGGTTCTGCTAGGGCTAGATTCAAGAATGTGGGCGACGTCTGAAGGCGGTAATTCAAGCAGAAGCTTACGTACAGATACGAATTGACCGTTGGTCAACGCAGCGTTGAGTGCGCGTAACTGAGTTTGTACGTATTTAGAAACAAGCGCTTCTGCCATAAGGCGTTATTCCTACAAGCTAAAAGATGAACAATGCAGGCCATAGAGCCTAAGTGGGCGTAGAATATCGCAATTATGATGAGTCTGTCATGATAATTGCGTAGGTTTTGCGCGGGATTTTAAGATAACTGCGCTAAGTGTTGATTAATTGGTCAATGGATTGGGCAAGTAAGACTATTCGTCTTCGTTAAATCTGCCCTCAATAAGCTCTTCAATAGCTGCAAGTGCATCAACAGCATCACTGCCGTCCACAATCACGTCTACCTGTTCACCTTGATGGCTTTCAAGCATCATTAATCCCAATACACTGCTTGCGTCTGCTTCTTTATCGCCTTTTTTTAAGATGATTTTAGCGTCGAATTGATTAGCCAGTTTAACCAGTTGGGTCGCCGCTCTTGCATGCAACCCTAACTTATTGACGATAGTTAGCGTTTTTTGAATAGTCATTACTGATTCAGCTCTCTATGGCGAATTTGTACATCAGGGTGTATTTCACTGAAGGTTTTCGACAGGGTCTGTGCGATATAAACCGAACGGTGTTGGCCACCAGTACAGCCAATCGCTACGGTTACGTAACTTCTGTTATTGCGCTCTAAATGAGGCAGCCATGTCGTTATTAAATTCTGAATTTGCCAAATGAACTTGGTCACTACAGGCTGCGACCCCAAAAATACTTCTACTGGCGCGTCTAATCCGGTCAGATGTTTAAGGTCGGGCTCCCAGTGGGGGTTAGGTAAAAAGCGGGCATCAAAAACGTAATCCGCATCTTTAGGAATACCGTGCTTAAAGCCAAACGACTCGAACACAAGCACAAGGCGTGAGCTTTTCTTACCCAAGATACGCTCTCGAATTAACTCTGCCAGTTGGTGAATGGTAAGCTTATCAGTGTCTAAATATAAATCTGCGCGTTCAGCAATAGGAGCAAGTAGGGCTGACTCGGCTTTAATGGCTTCTGAAAGCGATTTATTAAGCTTGGCGAGAGGGTGAAGACGACGTGTTTCGCTAAAACGCTTAACCAGTACATCATCGCTCGCGTCAATGTAAACAATGGTCATCGACCACGAAGAAGGCAGGTAGTCTAGAATTTCTACCAAATCGTCAGGATTTTTAGGTAAGTTTCTCACATCGATACTTACCGCAACCTGATCGTACTCGTCAACAACTGTATGGGTTAAGGTGGGAAGTAAGTTTACCGGGATATTATCAACACAGTAATAACCTAAATCTTCCAATGCGCGAAGTGCGACAGACTTACCAGACCCCGAACGACCACTGATTATTATCAGCTTCACCTACTTTCTCCCTAATACTCTGGTTTTATCACATACGCGTTGTTGAATTAGGCGCCTACTAAACGGTTAATAGGCGCTTAATGTTTAACTTAATGCAGATAGAATATCGTCGCTTGTCGTTGCGCGACGTATTGCTTTAATCGTTTCTTTGTCGCTTAGTTTACCAGCCACGGTGGCCAGCGTTTGAAGGTGTCCTTCGGTCTGTTCCTCGGGAACGAGTAGCGCAAAAAAGATGTCTACGGGTTTCTCGTCAAGGGCGTCAAAGTCGATTGCTGGCGTGCTGGTTACAACAATGGCAATCACTTTCTCAAGGCCCGGCAGGCGCCCGTGGGGCAGGGCGATACCATTGCCAATGCCTGTACTACCCATACGCTCTCGAGCCATCAAACTGTTAAGTACCGTTGCCTGATCAATGTTCTCGTTTTGCTTGGCAGCGATATCAGCGATGATCTCAAGAATTCGCTTTTTACTATTACACTGAACCGCACACTCGGTGCGGTCCAGACTTACGATGGCTTGTATATCCATGCTTAATTAACTACTAATGTTTTTTCAGTTTTTCCTTATGCTTGATTACCTGCCGGTCGAGTTTATCAACCATGCTGTCAATCGCCGCATACATGTCGGTATTTTCTGAGGATGCGAATACTTCAGCGCCACTTAAATGAACGGTCGCTTCGGCTTTTTGATTTAATTTTTCAACGTTCAGGATGACATGCACATTAGAAATGTGATCAAAGTGACGTTCAAGTTTGCTGAACTTCGTATCGACATAATTACGCAAAGAGTCGGTGATTTCGACATGATGACCAGTAAGGTTGATTTGCATATTTCGTCTTCCTTATATTATTAAGCCCGATTAAATAAGGCTTTTGCGTTGGTTCGACGGCGGGATCGACAACGATTCCCGGTACTTTGCTATTGTTCGCCGGGCAACTTTAATGCCTTGTTCGGCCAACAATGAAGCAATCTTGCTATCACTTAGCGGCTTGCTAGGCTTTTCAGCGGCCACTAATTTCTTGATCAATGCACGAATCGCTGTAGATGAACATTCACCACCAGACTCTGTTGCAACGTGGCTTGAGAAGAAATACTTCAATTCGAAGATTCCACGTGGCGTATGCATGTACTTTTGCGTTGTCACTCGCGAAATAGTGGATTCGTGCATATCTACCATTTCTGCGACATCATTTAGCACCATTGGTTTCATCATTTCCGGGCCGTGCTCAAAAAAGCCCATTTGCTGCTGCACAATGCAGTTTGCAACCTTCATTAAGGTTTCGTTACGAGATTCAAGGCTCTTTATGAACCACTTAGCCTCTTGCATGTGTGAGCGGATGAATTGTGAATCGCTACTATTCTTGGCACGGCGACTCATTGCTGCGTATTGTTGATTTACGCTTAACTTAGGCAGACTGTCGGGGTTCAGCTCAACCACCCAACGGCCATTTTTCTTGGTTACTGAGACATCAGGAATAACGTACTCAGGCTCTTTAGTAACTAAAGCACTACCTGGGCGAGGATTCAAGGTTTGCAGCAAACGCATTGCCTCGCGTAGCTGATCTTCTTTCAATCGGCTTTTACGCATAAGCGTACGATAGTCTTTGCTGCTCAGTAAGTCAGAGTACTCTTCAATCAGTTGCTTTGCTTCAGCAAGCCACGGTGTGTCTTCTGAAAACTGGCGCAATTGCACCATCAAACATTCTTGTGGAGAGCGAGAGCCAGAACCAATAGGGTCGAACATCTGAATGCGCTTAAGCACACATTCTATTTCGTCCATTTCAATCGGCTCTTCCATATCATCATCGTTAACCGCTTCTAAAATATCGTCAAGGGTAACGGTTAAATAACCTGACTCGTCAATAGAGTCGATGATTGCTGTAGCGATTGCGCGATCGGTATCCGAGAAATGGGTAAGGCGCATTTGCCAAAGAAGGTGCTCTTGAATATCTTCAGTAGTCTCTCCTTGGAAGATTTGCTCGTCGTCATTGGATGGACCCGGAGCAGGCGAAGATGAAGCAGAGTAGTATTCATCCCACGTACTGTCGATTGGCAGCTCATCGGGAAGATCGTTTTTCTCAAGTGCATCGCCGGCTTCTAATGTGTCACTAGATGCAGAAGCAGTGGCCTCAGAGCCGCTGTCATCGTTGTCGATATTGTTCTTTTCTAGTTGCGGCTCGTCGTTACCTTCTTCAACTTCTAATAGCGGATTAGAATCGAGCGCTTCTTGGATCTCTTGTTGAAGATCAAGTGTAGAAAGCTGCAGCAGTTTAATGGCCTGCTGAAGCTGTGGTGTCATGGTAAGTTGTTGGCTAAATTTTAGCTGTAAAGATGGTTTCATCTACGTCTTATTTAAATGCTCTAAATTGAATATACCAGAGCGAAACTGAAAAATGACAATTCGGTTACATTAACTATAGCCTGAATTGTTCGCCTAGGTATACATCCCTTACTTTTTGATTACTTAAAACCTGTTCCGCCGTTCCTTGCGCAATAAGCTCGCCATGACTCACAATGTACGCCTTTTCACAAACATCCAATGTCTCTCGTACGTTATGGTCCGTGATAAGGATTCCAATACCCCTATCGCGAAGATGTTGTATTATCTTCTTTATATCATTAACTGATATTGGATCAACACCAGCAAATGGTTCGTCTAACAAAATAAATTGCGGTTTTGCTGCCAGAGCGCGGGCAATCTCAACGCGACGGCGTTCGCCCCCTGACAAACTCATCCCAGTACTATTACGTATATGGTTAATATTAAATTCATCAAGTAGCGCATCTGCTTCTTCTTCTTGCTGTTGTGAATTTAAATCTTTACGGGTTTGCAAAATGGCCATGATATTTTCATGCACTGTGAGCTTTCTGAAAATAGAGGCTTCCTGCGGTAGGTAGCCAATTCCGCGGCGTGCACGCTCGTGCATGGGCTGATGAGTTAGCTCATTGTCGTCGATTTCAATCTTGCCTTTATCCAGATTCACTAAACCAACAATCATGTAGAATGTGGTGGTCTTACCAGCGCCATTTGGGCCAAGAAGACCAACAATTTGACCCGTTGAGACAGACAGACTTACATCTCGAACAACCTGTCTTGACTTGTAAGCCTTAGCAAGATTTTTAGCGCTCAAAGTTGCCATTGCTATTCATTGCCCTCGTTGTCTTTTTTGTCTTTCTTAGACGAAGTTTTGCGAATGGTCTCAGGTGTGAATACTGTAGTCACTCGACCCTCACCATCCTTACCTGCGCCGCCAGTCGCTAGCAATTGCTCGGTAATCATATCGAACGTGATGTTGTCACCCTGTACTTTACTGGTGTCTTGTTTCAACTCTGCGTTTCCGGCAAGAGAAATCGTTCGGTTCACCACTTCATAGCGTATTTCATTAGCTTTTGCCGAAACTGGCGTGCCGTCTTCCAATTGCTGGGAATAGCTTGCAGGCTTTCCTCTAGCAATAAATATTTCACGACCACCACCGTCAGTGGCAATTACTTCCACTTCGTCAGCTTCAATAACCAAAGAGCCTTGAGTTATGAGTACGTCGTCTTTGTACAACGCGGTTTTATTTTTACCGTCGATAAACTGGGTGTTCGAGCCTATTTTTATGGGCTGCGAAAAATCATCTTCACTGGCGTGTACCGCACCGCTAGCGATGGCAAGCAATAAACTAGTTGCTAGGGGAATAAGTGGTTTGTACATGATCTAAAAGCTCGTATTCTTGTGTGCGTAAATTCGCGTTAAACCCATTACTTAAAATGACATATTGGGTGCCCAGTATTTCAACGGGTTGGTCAGATGTCATTTGCTTGGTCTCTAAATTAATTTGAATGTACTCGGTCGATATACTTCTGACAAAGTCATCGCCAGTTTGGTTCTCAATATTAACTTGGTTTTCCAGCTGGATTAGCTCGTTATTGTATAGTGTACCTTCATCAGCGGTTACCACCCATGGTGATGACGCGTTTTCTGTATAAAGGGTGTATTTAGGTTGCTGAAACAATACAAAGCCAAGCTGGTCGTAATGCTCCATCGACTCTGCAAATACTTTGTGATTTAACTCACCGTCTTGATTGTACAGCGTAGTGGTTAGATTTTTTGCTTTGTAGGCGGGCTTTAGCGCATCGTTTTCACGATTCCCCTGCGTTTCCGGCTGCTCTTCCATCCACGTAGGGATGTACATCAGCATCGCCAGAATAAATAGCGCCGATATACTTAATCCTAAGCGATTAAAGCCAAACAGGCTCATACACTAGCTCCAAAAATCTCATTTGCTACCCCTTTGGCCTGCAAAATGGTATCCGATATTTCTCGGACCGCGCCAAACCCACCGGGAAGGGTCGTAATCCAGTTTGCTTGTTTTGCTACGTAAGGATGGGCATCGGCAACCGCAATTTTAACCGCAACGTGCTTGTACATACCCGTATCTGGCATGTCATCACCTACCGCAGCCACTTCGTCAGTGTTTAACTCAAGGCGTTTCATCAGGTCGCTAAGCGCGTCTGCTTTATTCTCTTCGCCTTGAATTATATGTGCAACATTCAGTGCCTTCATTCTATTTTCAACAATGGCAGAGCGACGTCCAGTAATTACCGCGACATTCACTCCATTGCTCACTAGCGCTTTTACACCATATCCATCACGGGTATGGAATGCTTTAAGTTCTTCACCGTCGTTACCTAAGTAAATTCGACCATCTGAGAACACACCATCAACGTCGCATACCAGCAACTTTATCTTGGCTAGTTTTGCGAAAAGCGAGTCATTTATTTCCGTGTACAAGGTGGTTGTCATTTAAAGCACTCCTGCTTTTAATAGCATATGCATGTTAAAGGCCCCAACAGGTTTGCGCTTATCGTCAGTAACCATTAACGCACTAATTTTATGGGTTTCCATCAAATTCAGGGCTTCTACAGCCAGCTGACCTGCGGTGGTAGTCTTGCCGCCTTTAGTCATTACTTCTTCTACTGTCGCACTGTGTACGTCTATTCGGGCATCGAGAATTCGTCGTAGGTCGCCATCCGTAAAGACGCCTGTCAGCGTACCGTCTGCCGCTATCACGCCTGTCATACCCAGTCCCTTTTTAGATATTTCCAGCAGTGCGTCAGCAACAGAAGCACTGGCATGGACAAGGGGGATATCACTGCCGCTTTGCATTATATCGCTAACTTTAAGCAGAAGTTTTCTGCCTAAACTACCGCCTGGGTGCGAAAGCGCAAAGTCATCTGAGGTGAAACCTTTTTGGTCGAGCAGTGCTACCGCAAGCGCATCACCCATAACCAGTGTGGCGGTTGTGCTTGACGTAGGAGCAAGACCTAGCGAACACGCTTCTTTTTCAACGCTGATATCAAGTACGACATCTGCGTGTTGCCCTAATGAACTGGAAGCACTGTTGGTCATGGCGACCACCTGTATGCCTAAGCGCTTAACTACGGGCAATAAGTTAACGAGTTCGTTAGTCTCGCCAGAATTAGAGATGGCGAGTAAGACATCGCCTTTGCTTAGCATGCCCAAGTCGCCATGGTTGGCTTCACCAGGGTGCATGAAAAATGCAGGAGTACCTGTACTGGCAAGTGTAGCGGCAATTTTATTTCCGATATGCCCAGACTTTCCCATACCACTCACGACAACTTTACCCTTGCAGGCAAAGAGAATATTACAGGCAGCGATAAATTCATTGTTTAAGCGCTCTGCCAGATTAGCAATAGCCTGTGTTTCAATTTCAATAACGCGCTTCGCTGAGTCGATATAGTTCATCTGAGTTTGTGTATTCATGATTATCCGAATAGCCAGAATTGATAGCCGATAAAGCAAGCCAGAAGTATGAATCCATTTGTTCTTGATATTGTACGTTTGCCGATTAAATCGAAGCTGAACAAGAACAATAATAATGTTAAACCAAGCATTACGTACATATCTCGGTTGTAAACGTCAGGGTCCAGGATACCAGGCGCGATTAACCCGGGCATGCCAAGTACGGCAAGCAGGTTGAAGATATTTGAGCCGATGATATTACCCAGTGCTAAATCGTCTTCCCCTTTCAGTACACCCGCAACACTTGCTGCTAGTTCAGGTAGACTTGTACCAAACGCAATAATCGTTAGTCCGATAACCAAATCCGAAATGCCCATGTATCTGGCAATTTCTACTGCTGAGTTCACCAAAAAGTGAGCACTTAATGGCAGTATTACAAGGCCAACACCAATCCAAATGAGGGCTGACGTATTCGAGACGCCTTTGGGGATTTCATCTGCGGTTTCCGCAACCAGAGGGTCTTCTTTATCTACCTGTAGCGACAGCCACGCCATCATTGCCAGTACGAAAATGAACAGGCCTAGTAGGATAATGCCTTCATAAGACTTAAGTTCACCGTCAAACATAAAGCCAATGGCAATCAATGAGATGATAAGGAGTGCTGGAAGCTCGCGCTTTAATGTTGTTGATGAAACAAGCAATGGTTTCACTAGCGCGGTTATACCTAAAACTAGCGCGATGTTCGTGATGTTAGAACCTAGCGCGTTACCCACGGCGGTGTTCATATTGCCATTTGCGGAGGCTATGGCGGAAACCACAATTTCAGGTGCCGAAGATCCCATAGCGACAATCGTTAGTCCGATCATCATTGGAGAAATGCCGATGTTTTTTGCTAATGCTGAGGCGCCATATACAAACCGGTCAGCGCTCCAACTCAGCACAATCAACCCAACAAGAAAAATGACAATGTTTAAAAGCACAACAACCTGTAATAGAAAGTATTTCGCTAGATTGTCGCAAAAAGAGTGCCATTTGCCTATGCTCGCAGCGTTTTATTTTCGCCAAATACTGTCAATTGACGTAAATTTCCGCTGAACACGCAAATTAGGTCGCACTTACACACACAAGACTTCATATTCAGTTTCAGTTAAGAAACAACAAAATAGGATGGAGTCAATGTTAAGCGTAAAGATTGCTAGGGAAGGTTAGGCACTTAAACGTGAGATACCGAATACCAGACCGCATAGATTATTACCCACGCAGCGAGATTTAAAATGTCCGTAATCGCGGCGTGTTACCGGAGGTATAGTGGTTCTATATCAAGGTGACACAACAAAGAGTACGGACATTTTAAACTCGCCCTTCGGGAAGGTCTGGCAAGCTTCCTAGCTTCATTCTGGGAATTTGAAAGGGAACAGCCATTCCTGCATTCCCACGCTTCGCTAGGAAACTTGCCAGCGCCTTCTGAGTGGGCAATTATCTGTACGGACTGGTATATATTCGCTTTAATCGAACATAACTTGTAACTTTTTGACTTTGGCGATGGGCTTGAAAAAGCGTACAATGCCCTTAAATTACACCGCCCAGACGAGGTGTTCTATACCGTGTCTGGCGATAGAAATTCAAAAAAGTACACTGGAGAGTAAACTTTTTTGATTTTATGCGCTCATAAAGTAAACTGTGCAGTAAACCTTAAGAGTGGATCAAGTGAAGGCATGGAAATTGAATACTCACTTACTCTTATAATTTTAAAATTTTCTAAGTGGATTGAACGCGATATTTTATAAGGTCTCAATCCAACGTCAGGGGTCGACATTTAAGTAACTATGGATCATTTAGTTGAAGTAGATAACCTTACCTTTAAGCGCGCTGATCGCATCATTTATGATGGGATATCGCTAAAGGTACCCAAAGGCAAAATTACTGCGGTAATGGGGCCAAGTGGTATAGGTAAAACCACGCTGCTGCGCCTTATTGGCGGGCAGTTAACGCCAGATGAAGGTGACGTTAGATTCGACGGCGATTCGATTGTTTCTATGTCGAGAAAAACGCTATATGAGACACGTCGTAGAATGAGCATGCTTTTTCAAAGTGGTGCGCTTTTTACCGATATGAGTGTGTTCGATAACGTGGCGTTTCCACTTCGCGAACATACAAAACTTTCTGAAGACGTTATTGCGACAATTGTCGCTTTAAAGCTACAGGCAGTAGGATTGCGCGGTGCAGCTGAATTAATGCCTAGTGAATTGTCTGGTGGTATGGCGCGCAGGGCTGCTTTGGCTAGGGCAATTGCACTAGATCCAGATTTAATCATGTACGACGAACCCTTTGCCGGACAAGATCCTATATCAATGGGTGTGCTGGTTAAGCTTATTCGTGAATTAAACGACGCACTTAATCTAACCAGTATTGTGGTGACTCACGATGTCACTGAAGTACTGACCATTGCCGATTATATATATATCTTAGCTGACAAGCGGGTTATCGGTGAAGGAACGGCGCAGCAAATCAAAGAAAGTGACTCTGAATTAGTCCAACAGTTCTTGAAAGGAAAAGCAGATGGTCCGGTACCATTTCATTATCCTGCACCTGATTTGAAAGCAAGCTTCTTGGGGGCAGATAAATGAAGTTCTTCCAATCAATAGGCGCTAAAACGATAGGGAAGGTCACTGCGGTTGGTCGAGCAGCTCTTATGTTATTCGGTGCGTTAATCGCTGTTCCTCGGCTTAAAAATGTACCGCTGGTGATTAAGCAATTGTATGTAGTGGGCGTTCAGTCGCTACTCATTATTATGGTGTCGGGGTTATTCATCGGCATGGTAATGGCGCTACAAGGCTACACCATTTTGGTTGATTATGGCGCAGAAGGTAGTTTAGGCCCCATGGTCGCACTTTCATTGTTAAGAGAGCTTGGTCCGGTAGTTACCGCATTGCTTTTTGCTGGGCGAGCTGGCTCAGCCTTAACAGCTGAAATAGGCTTAATGAAAGCCACTGAGCAGCTGAGTAGTTTAGAGATGATGGCGGTAGACCCGCTACGACGTATTGTCGCACCGCGTTTTTGGGCGGGAATGTTAGCGATGCCTATGCTTGCCATTATTTTCAGTGCCATTGGTATTTTAGGCGGCCACTTAGTGGGCGTTGATTGGTTAGGCGTTGATGCAGGCAGCTACTGGTCAATTATGCAATCGACAGTAGATTGGAACCAGGATGTCATAAACGGCGTAATAAAAAGCCTCGTGTTTGCCTTGGTTGTGACGTGGATTGCCATATTTAAAGGTTACGATTCTATTCCAACATCGGAAGGGATCAGCAAAGCGACTACCGAAACGGTGGTCTATTCATCATTAGCAGTATTAGGGCTGGACTTCGTGCTAACCGCCCTTATGTTTGGTATCGAGTAGGGGATCGGAATGAGTAAGTATAAAACGGAAGTAATGGTTGGTGTGTTTGTCATGCTTACAATCGGTGCGTTGTTGTTATTGGCACTGAAAGTAGCAAACCAAACGGTAGCCACCGAAGGCGATACCTACACGTTATACGCAAAATTCGACAATATTGGCGGCTTAAAGCCGAGATCGGCAGTAAAGGTTGGTGGGGTAACGGTTGGCCGTGTGTCATCGATTACGCTAGACCAAGAAGATTTTACGCCAGTGGTTGAGCTGTCAATTTTAAATGAATACAACGGCTTTCCAGAAACCAGCTCTGTGTCTATTTTGACCTCGGGTTTGCTAGGCGAACAGTATGTTGGCTTCCAACCTGGCTTCTCTTTCGACGGTGTCGCTAATTTACAGAATGGCGATTACCTTCAGGATACTAAGTCAGCTTTGGTTCTTGAAGATCTCATTGGTCAGTTCTTATTTAATCGCGGAAGCGACGAAGACTAATCGCAGTATTACGGCCAGACGTATATTACCAGGTCGTTAAATTATTCCAGCGGCGTGATGAAACTTATTAGATTGCCATCAGGTCTGCTAAATAGAGTTTTAAGTTAGGAGAGTAATTTTGAAAAAGTTTATGGTAGCACTTGGCATCTTCATGATGTCTGTAGCGGGCATAGCGAATGCACAAGAAGTTAATGAACAAAACCCGTATGAATTGGTTCAAGACGTAGCAAACCGCACGTTTGAGCGCATCAAAGCGAACCAAGCAGCGATTAAAGCTGATCCTGAAATGCTACGCACTATTATGGAAGAAGAATTAGTACCTCATATCGACTACAAATTCGCTGCTTTTATGGTACTAGGTAAACACTTTAAGTCAGTACCTCAAGAGAAGATGGGCGAGTACATCAGCGTATTTCGTCAATATTTGGTAACAACCTACGCTGTGGCAATGGGCTACTACGACAACCAAGAAGTCATCTTTGAGCCTGAATCATCTTTTGATGATAAAAAATCAGTAACAGTGCGTGCAGTGGTTCAAGATCCAAACCGCCCTGAAATCAAAATTGCTTTTAAAGTTCGTAAAGATAGTAAAACGAACGAGTGGAAAGCCTACGATATGGTTGCTGAAGGCATAAGCATGCTAAACAGCAAGCGTAGCGAATTTGAATCAATCCTTCGTCAAGACGGTATCGATGCAGTTATCGCACTAATGCGCGACAAAATTGGTAAGCCAGTTGAGCTTAAGCAAGGCGAGCCAATCGAAATCGAAGGAGAGGCTGAGTGAGCCTATTCGAGGTAAACGACAAAGGCAATGTAGTGGTTCACGGTCATCTTGACCGTGAAACGCTGTCGAAGAATTTCTGGGATAGTTTGGACGGAAATGAGCGTAGTACCTTGATTAACAATAAAAGATGTCTTGTTGATTTAAGTGATGTTGAGCGCGCAGACAGTGCAGGTTTGGCTTGGCTTATTAATGCCGTTAGGGATGCAAAGCAAAATGGTGTTAGCATGAGCCTATATAAAATGCCTGAGAAGCTACGTAAGCTTGCTAAAATAAGCGACGCAGATAGCTTTTTACCCGTAGAATAAACACCCGTTAGCGAATTAAGAAGTAAGTTATGGAATTGTCTGAAATTGAAAAAATCTTGAAAGATGCGTTAGACCTTCACGAAGTCCATGTAAAGGGCGAAGGTTCGCATTTTAATATTATTGCGGTAAGCGATGCTTTTAATGAAATGAGCCGTGTGAAGCGCCAGCAAGCGGTATATGCGCCTTTGGCTGATAAAATTGCAGACGGCAGCATGCATGCAATTACCATCAAGACGTTTTCAGTAAAAGACTGGGAGCGTGAGCGCCAGTTTAATATTCCTCAATAATAGGCGTAGCACGTGGATAAACTCGTAATTAAAAAGGGCCCTGCGCTCAACGGTACCGTGCGCATCTCTGGCGCTAAAAACGCGGCCTTACCATTGTTGATGACAAGCTTGCTGACCGACTCTCCTTGTCGTTACACCAACGTTCCTCGTCTTCGTGACATCAATACTACGACGGCACTTTTGCGTGAATTAGGTGTTGAAGTTGCACTACCCGCACCTAACGATATCGTTATCGATGCGAGTACGCTACAAAGCGTTACAGCGTCCTATGAGTTAGTACGTACTATGCGTGCGTCTATCTTGGTACTTGGCCCATTGCTAGCTAAGCAAGGTAAAGCGAATGTCTCTTTGCCCGGAGGCTGTGCTATAGGTGCGCGTCCAGTAAATCTTCATTTAACTGGCCTTGAAAAGATGGGCGCGAAGATTGAAGTAGACGAAGGCTATATTCGAGCCGAAGTCGATGGGCGTCTGAAAGGTGCGCGTATTTTCATGGATATGGTAAGCGTGGGTGCCACTGAAAACCTACTGATGGCAGCGGCGCTGGCTGACGGAACAACCATTCTTGAAAACGCGGCACGCGAGCCCGAAATCGTTGATTTAGCGAACTGTCTTATTCAGATGGGCGCGAAAATTAGCGGTGCAGGAAGCGATAAAATAACCATTGAGGGCGTGGAAACCTTAAACGGTTGTGATTATGCAGTGCTGCCTGACCGTATAGAAACCGGTACTTTCTTGGTAGCGGCCGCTGTGACAGGTGGGAAAATACGCTGTACTCATGCGGCGCCAGATACATTAGATGCGGTGCTAGATAAGTTAGAGCAGGCCGGAGCTAAAATCACCACTGGTGATGACTGGATAGAGCTAGACATGGAAGGGCGCAAACCACAGGCTGTGCGAGTTAAAACCGCACCACACCCAGCATTCCCTACGGATATGCAGGCGCAGTTTGTTACCTTGAACTGTGTTGCCGAAGGCACGGGCGTAATTACAGAAACCATATTTGAAAACCGCTTTATGCACGTGCCAGAGTTACAACGTATGGGCGCAGAAATCGCGTTAGAAGCGAACTCAGCAGTGTCTAAAGGCAGCTCAAGCCTTAAAGGAGCTCCGGTAATGGCTACTGACCTGCGCGCGTCGGCAAGCTTGGTGATAGCTGGGCTCATCGCAGAAGGTGAGACTCACGTGAATCGCATTTATCACTTAGACCGTGGTTATGAAGCCATTGAAGAGAAGCTGGGTGGCTTGGGTGCCATCATTGAAAGAGTGAAAGAATAACTCAAGGTTTCGCACTTCTACGAAAAAGCGCCAGATAGCATATCTATCTGGCGCTTTTTTTGTGTCTATTATCTATGCGGGCTGGTATTAAATCTTCACGTTTAAAACTCAGGAAGCCGAACTAATCTGCCAGCTCCAACAATACTTATTGACCAGCGCGAAGCTCTGCGACCGTTGCCGTAAGAGTAATTGAACGCCCGTCGCGGCTGAGCTCAATTTCAAGTTCAGTACCGGGCTCGGTTTCGGCAATCATATCCAACGTTTTTGATGCGCTTTCTAAACGTACGCCGTCTATGGCTACAATGATGTCGCCAGGGCGGATACCCGCGATATCGGCAGGGCTGCCTTTAGCTACTGCTGAAACGTCTATGCCTGGTCGGTTGCGGTTTTCACCGCCAACAAAACCAAGCTGCCCGCGAACAACACGTCCATTGCTGATAATTTCATCCATGACTCGCTTAGCTAATTCGTAAGGCACGGCAAAGTTAATGCCGTCTACATTGCGAGCGCGATTATTTGAATCTAGCACTTGGAAGTTGGCGTTAGTGATACCCAGCAAAATACCATTGCTATCTACCAGCGCGCCACCAGAGTTACCTTGGTTCAAAACTGCGTCGGTTTGAATGAAATCAACATAATTAGATAGACCATTTCGTCCGGCTCTGCTTACAATGCCTTGAGTAATGGTTTGTCCCAAATCGAAAGGATTACCAATCGCCATCACCACATCACCCACATGGGTGTCAGGTTCTGACACCTGAGGAATAATGTGCAGGTTATCAGCGGTGACTTTTAACACGGCAAGGTCGGTCAGTGGGTCGGTGCCCACAATTTGCGCTTCCAAAATACGTCCATCTTGAACCGCTACGTAAATGCTATCTGCATCTGCAACTACGTGGTGACAGGTAAGCAAATAGCCATTTTCTGTCATGATAACGCCAGAACCCAAATTGGTGCGCCCACGAGATTGATTTCTGAATAGGCCTGAACCGTTCTCAATACTGACGCTGTAGATATTGACTACTGCAGGCGCAGAGCGACTTAGAGCAGTAAAATAGCTTTCGCGACTAGCGCTTACTGATGGAGAGTTAAAGAATCCTTGAGCAAGGCCTTTGCCTTGACGTAGATCGGGTAGGAAAACTAACAGTAGTGCAGCAACAGCTACGCCAAGAAATACAGATTTTAGTAAGAAGTTAAAAATTGAGCGGCCAGTCACAAATCACACTTTTTGTTATCTGTCGCACTTAATTAATACGTGCCGTTAACTCAGCACTACTTCACAATCTTAAAGCGCAACATTCTTAAATTATCATCTTACGGCAAAGGATATCACTTTATTTAATAAACTACCGTAATGAAACGCAAATTTTGTGCAACTCAATTTGCACTAGCATGTACTTCAAAACCTTTCATGCTGTTCATACAGCCTTATTTACGTGGACATAGGTGTAGCTCGAGAATGCGGCTTATCAGAGGAGTCCGAAAAGAAGCCCCGTTAGGAAGCTAGGAGCACACTGTTTTCAACGGTTATCATTTGAAAACAAAAACGGCGCTTATAATTATAAAGCGCCGTTTTTATGCCAACCCTCAGCTTGGACACCAACGCGTCTGAGCTGAGGATGTAATTGAAGAGCTACATTGCTACTGTCTGATTACCAAGTAAAGCGTAGAGTTTCCACGTTTTACATTGAGTGCGATAACGCCTTTAGCCTCGTCTAGTGCATTTCTGAACTCTGCAACCGTGGACGTACGTACGCGGTTAACGCCAATTATCACATCATCAGATTGAAGGCCAATTCTCGCCGCAGGCGCACCACGCTCGATATCAGAAACCACTACACCAGCATTCCCAGCATCGTCAGTGCCGTTAGACAGGGTTGCTCCTTCTAGGGCTGGGTGAATTTGAGCAGCCGTCACTGTCGTATCTGTAGCGTCATCTAATACAACGTCTACATTCATTTTCTTACCTTTGCGCATTACCGTGAGCTCAACTTCAGCGCCCGCGCCCATACTCGCAATTTTTGCGCGCAGTTCTTGGAAGCTATGAAGTTTACGACCATTAATGGCAGTAATAATATCACCGGCTTGCAGACCACCTTTTTCAGCGGCAGAGTCTGGCTGCACTTCGCTCACGAACGCACCAATGTTCACTTCCGCATTCATGGCTTCTGCAAGGCCCGCGTCAATATCGCTACCTAAAATGCCTAGAAGGCCACGGCGAACTTCACCAAATTCTGCAATTTGATCAATTAGGCTTTTCATCATATTGGCAGGAATAGCAAAACCAATACCGACGTTACCGCCGTTAGGACCAAAAATAGCGGTGTTGATACCAACCAGTTCACCGTGAAGGTTAACTAACGCACCGCCTGAGTTACCGCGGTTAATTGCTGCGTCGGTTTGAATAAAGTCTTCATAACCACCAATGTTCAAGCCAGAGCGGCCCAGAGCACTTACAATACCAGAGGTAACCGTTTGAGAAAGACCAAACGGATTACCAATAGCTACTACAAAGTCGCCTACGCGCAGCGCGTCAGAATCGGCAAGCGGTAACGCTTTTAAATCATCAGGTTCTATTTTAAGTAGCGCGATATCGCTTTGCTCGTCAGAGCCTAGCTTTTTCGCCTTAAACTCGCGACCGTCAGTTAACTTAACAGTGATTTCATCTGCATTATCAACAACGTGGTTGTTGGTAACGACATAACCTTTATCGGCATCAATGATGACACCAGAACCAAGACCTCGGAAAGGGCGTTCTTGAACCTGCTCTTGCGGGGCGCCGAAGAAGTAGCGAAACATCTCGGGTACACGCTGCGTAGAGGTTTGTGTTCCTTCTACCGCAATGCTCACTACCGCTGGGGTAGCTTCTTCTAGCATAGGGGCTAAAGAGGGAACTTCATCTTTCTTATCAGAAAAGAACGGTAACGCCGCCTGTGTGCTAGCAGTAAAGCCCAATGAACTTACAACAACGGCAGACGCCAATAGACAATGGCGGAAAGACATTTTCATGTTCGCTTACACTCCTTCATGTTATATGCGACATAGCATGGTTTCACTAAAAGAGTCCGAGGTCGTGATAAAGTTCCCGATGTTACTGTTTTTCTGCGGTATTCTTATCAGATCCGCCGACGAACAGCCCAGAACCCGAGTTAGCGAAGTCTCTTGGCTGTGTGTCAGATACACGCTGAACTCTCGATTTGTCAGACCCTTTTAGGTTGTTACGTAAATACGTAGTTGCTTGTTCCCCATAAAAAGGAACTTTGCTGTCATCATCGCTGCCTTGCTCAAGCAGCAATTCATACTCTTCAATTTGTTGCTTTAAGGTTTCGCACTGGCTTTCAATGCTCTCTAAGCTTTGACGAGTTTGATGAATGTGGTGTTGCGCCTGCTGTGCGAGGATCTCTTTAACTTGCTTCTCAGTCTGTGCAGTATTGCCTGCGCCCTGCTTTTGTTGAAAAAAGCGACCTGCGAAAAAGCCAATAATTAACCCAACTACTAACAAAGCAAGAGATACTAACAATTCCATTATATTCTCCGAATCAATCTACATCTTGCAGCCGACCTTTACTTCTACGATCTAAAAGCTGCTTTCGACCATACGCTGAATATAGCAAGGTCGAACCCGAAAAGCGCATACATCGTGACATTTATTCGGTGTATGTCGAATTTCAATGTGAGATTCTACCGTGATTTCCATTAAAATTAAGGTCATAATTGAGAAATTCAAGCAGGTCGGTGCAGCAAGCGCCGCTATTGACTTTTGTACGGAGTGGTTTCGGCGATGACGCCATGGGAAAAATATCAGCTAGATCTTCAGTCGTCTGACTTTCATTACGACGCGGCGCAAGAAAATGCAGTAAAAGAACTTCAACGTTTGTTTGATGAACTTACCCAACCAGAAAAGAAAACGACGTGGCGGGTAAAGTTAAAAGCAGCGTTTGGGAAAGGCCATGCGAAGCCCGGTATCCAGGGCATCTACTTTTACGGTGGTGTAGGGCGAGGCAAAACCTATTTAGTAGATACATTCTACGACTGTTTGCCTTTCGAAAAGAAAATGCGCGTGCATTTTCACCGCTTTATGTACCGTGTGCACGATGAACTAAAGCAGCTTAAAAACGCACAAGACCCGCTAAAGCTGGTAGCGGCTAAGTTAGCAAAAGAAGCGCGGGTAATATGCTTTGACGAGTTTTTCGTGTCTGATATAACCGATGCCATGATTTTAGGCACGTTAATGGAAGAGCTGTTTGGTCACGGTATTGTGCTGGTGACGACGTCGAACATAGTCCCTGACGATTTGTATAAAAACGGATTGCAGCGTGCGCGGTTCTTACCCGCTATCGATCTACTCAATCAGAATACCCGCGTGGTAAATGTTGATAGCGGTATTGATTATCGTCTTAGAACGTTAGAGCAAGCCGAAATTTATCACTACCCACTTGATGGCGAAGCCACCGAAAACTTGCATAGCTACTTTTCTCAATTAGCTCCGGAAGAAGGCTCTAAAGGCGAAGATATTGAGGTGAACAACCGAAAAATACCGACGCTTAGAAACGCTGACGGGGTATTGATGATTGATTTTAAAGCCTTGTGTGGCGGGCCCAGAAGCCAGAGCGACTACATTGAGTTAAGCCGTTGTTATCACTCAGTGCTTTTAGCCAATGTTAGGGAAATGGGACAGCATAATGACGATGTGGCGCGTCGTTTTATTGCGATGGTGGACGAATTTTACGAGCGAAATGTAAAGCTGATCATATCTGCAGAAGTCGCGCTGGAAAGCTTGTACACCGAGGGGCTACTTAATTTTGAGTTCAGACGCTGTCTTAGCCGCTTAAAGGAAATGCAGTCACACGACTACCTGGCAACCGAGCATTTGCCGTAAACATAAATATGGGGTCAGAGTACATTTTGACCTCATTAAAAATGTGAAAGCTACCAACCTACACCCTTTCTAGGGGCGTTCACATTGGTATTACACGAAAATTAAGGTAGAATTTCGCCCAAATTTTTTGTGTCGCTTAGCCTACCGTTATTTTGGGCAGTGTTTCGCTTGGCAATTTCTAGCACCGTCGCGTTCGACCATTTATTGAAACGTCGAGTTCGGCAATGCTACCAAGTAAGGCAGAGCGATGCGCCTGATGAACGGTCAGGCAACAGGTAGCCCGATAAAACCCAACGCAGCATTTCAAATTGCGAGAAAGAGAATTTTAAGATGGGAAGAGCATTCGAAGTTCGTAAAAACGCCATGGCAAAAACTGCCGGCCAAAAAACTAAAGTTTATTCTAAATACGGTAAAGAAATTTACGTATGTGCGAAAAATGGTGGTGCCGATCCAGACACCAACCTTTCACTTCGCCGCCTAATGGAAAAGGCGAAGAAAGACCAAGTACCAAGCCACGTTATTGAAAAAGCGATTGATAAAGCCGCTGGTGGTGCTGGCGAAGACTTCCAGCCTATGCGTTATGAAGGTTTTGGCCCAGGTAACTGCATGGTCATTGTTGACTGCTTGTCTGACAATGCAAACCGCACCATCACTGAAGTACGTAACTGCTTTACTAAAACCAACGCGAAACTTGGTGCACAGGGTGCGGTATCGCATATGTTCGATCACCAAGCGGTATTCCAGTTTGAAGGTGACGACGAAGACGCTATCCTAGAAGTGCTAATGGAAGCCGACGTAGACGTAACTGATGTTGAAGTTGAAGACGGTAAAGTTACAGTTTACGCGCCACACACTGAATTCTATCAAGTAAAAACAGCGCTAACTGAAGCCTACCCAGACATTAGCTTTATTGCAGAAGAAATGAGCTGGATGCCTCAGACCGAAACTGAGATAAGCGAAGAAGACATGCCGATGTTTGAAAAATTCATGGACATGCTTAACGACTGTGATGACGTGCAAGACGTTTACCACAACGCGATTACGCCTAACTAAGCTTCAGCTAATTTAGATTGATATAAAAACCCTCGCTAAGACGAGGGTTTTTTATTGTTGTATCTATAAAAAGAACTATAACGTTAACGTACCTGCTTTATTCAGCGTGTACAGGACAGATAAATACACGCTTCCCTACAGGTATACCGTTTCGTATTTGATTGGCGCTAGCAGCTTGAGAATACGGTTTTCTTGCTGATAGGTTAGCCCCACATCGCGCATCGCGCCTTGGACATACTCCACCAATATGTAAAATTCACGCTCCTTAATATTGAGACCCGTGTGAGACTCCAACATTGTTTTTCCATCATATTCGCAAGGCCCGCCAATAAGCTCGCATGTTTGCAATACAAGTTGATCTCTTAAATGTTTTTTGGGAACACCTTTGAAGTAATGACCAATTACGGGGTCAGTGTAAATTCGTGTAATCGCTACACCGTATATGGTATTGAGCGTTTTATGGCCGCCAATTTCTTCATAAAGGCTTTGTTCAGGAGCGCTGGCGCATGCGGTTATCAATACGCTTAACGCAGCAATTACCATTAACCGGAAGCAGTGTCTGATCATTTCGTTCCCCTATCAAAAAGTGCTGTTTACCGTTAGATAAAATCCTGAAGAACTTTCTTGCAAAGGTAAATTGCCCAAATCCACATAGGCAGCGGTAATCGAAATAGATTTATTTGGGAAGTAGGCAATAAAGGCATCAACAACGGTGTCTTCTTCAGCTAAGCCTCCTAATCGATTGGTTTGCGTTCTAAACTCTGTGCCAATTGCTGTGGTAGGGCTAATTAATACCGCTAAAGAGCCCTCCCATTCGAGCTTAGCGCTATCGTTGTTTTCAGAACCAAATCCAAGTAAGCCAAACACATTCGCCTTTGTATATCGCGCGGTAAGATTGGTGAGTAAATTATAACCTGATGGAGTGCCTAACCACAGTTTCGTGGCTGAAAGGTAAACGTCGGTACCACTGTCGTCTTTCGCACCTAGCAGCATTGGTACGCCTACGCCGGGCAAGGGGGTCGTACCGTCGGGTAGCGAAAGAGAGCTGTCGTAGTCTCTGTTTTTCTTGTATTGTGCGCCGATGGATACTTGGGGTATCCATGAGTTTTGAGTAAAGACGCCATCGCCAAGAACCTTAACTTTTGCACCGATTATATCTTGCTCAATGGTGGTGCTGTTGGCGTTTGTAATAGCACCTTCTGTGAGTAACGCGAAAACGTTGCTTGTTAACCCTGAAGCAATATCGAGGCGCTGTCGCTGCACGCTAAGCTCTATACGGTCAAACAAACTAACACTTGCCCCTGCTGTTGTAAGGGAATAATCGCTTAGGCTTAAGTACTGAATATTTGCCGAATAACTGACCTCTTCTTTACTCGCGTATCCGCCAATAAATGCCCAAGGCGTAATGCCGCCACCCGCAGTGCCCTCGAAACCTGTAATACCACCAGATGCAATTAAGCGAGATCCACTGTCTGCGAGTACGGGAGAAGATGCGAGAAAAAGAGGGAGGAGCAAATGCCTGATCATAAGGTAAACCTAATGTTTTTAAATGGTTTTTTGTAATTCTATTTATCAGCATAGCGCTTAACCCATGAATTGTGAAATGCACGCTGCTGGCGGTATTAACTATTATCGAATTTTTATTATCAAAAAATATTTGAAACTGATTCGTTTTTTATGGGGCTTATCATTGAAAAGCTGAATCTATACCATACACGCCATATTCATTGAGTACTTTAATTTTCTGTTCGCAGCATTCATGCGTGAACAACAAATAGCAGACGTATTGAGGAGTTAGTTGTGTCTCATCCAATTATTGAAGATTTAAATAAGCGTTACACGGTTAAACAGTACGATGCGAGTAAACGCATTTCAGCTGATGATCTGGCGACAATTCTTGAGGCGTTGAGACTATCTGCGTCTTCAATCAACTCTCAGCCATGGAAATTTGTGGTTGTTGAAAGTGATGAAGCAAAGCAGCGTTTACACGATAGCTTTGCCAACAAGCATCAGTTCAATCAGCATCACGCTAAAGAAGCATCGCATACTATTCTGTTTGCTTATGATCCTAAATTTACGAAAGAGAAATTTGTAAAGCGTGTCGATGCAGAAGTATCGTCTGGTCATTTACCCGAAGATATGCGTGAAAACTTCATGGGCGCTTACGCATTTGCTGAAGCGAACACCGATGAGAACGGTAACAACGCGGCTTGGACCAAAGCGCAAGTTTATCTAGCATTAGGCAATGTTCTTCACACGCTGGCGCGTTTAGGCATAGCGTCTACGCCGATGGAAGGTGTTGACGCCGAATTGCTTGGCGAACAGTTTAAAGATGAGCTAGACGGCCACGTTTGCGAAGTGGCACTTGCCATGGGCTACCCAGATACAGAGCAAGATTGGAACCATGGTTTACCGAAAGCGCGCCTTGCAAAAGAAGATGTGATCGCGGTTGTGTAATACCTGACAACACAAGCTTGCAATGAATGTAACAAAGCCCGCTTAGTGCGGGCTTTGTTTTGCTTTCTTACTTTTGTGTTCTGGCTTCCATTTCCTGTGTTCACTTATAACTTCTTTTACTTTGCGCACCGACAGACGCGGAAAAACGCGCACTAATGTAAGAAGTATTGCTCTGCGAGTTGTTGATGAATGTCGGCAAAATCAATTTGAAGCTCGTCGATATAGTTGTGCAGCGCTCGTCCTCGAAGTGTCGCAACAGGCTGCTTTTCTAAATCACTAATACTGTGGTCAATTCGCTCTATCATCGCTTCATTGTCGGGCAAGTTGAGGAACAAACTCTTTAGTTTGTTCAAGCAGAACAACACACTTCGCGGAAACTCCTTGCTATGTAGCATAAATAACAACACATCGCCCGGACGTATGCGAACGCCCATTTTCTGGCGATACATTTGGTAGCCGCTCAGGCTTCTAAGTACACTCATCCATAAGATGTTTTCGAATGGCAGGTCACTCATGTCTTCGGTAAGGGTCGATGAGCGAACGTCAATTATCCTTGATGTCATATCAGCCCGCTCCAATGCCGCACCAAAGCGCCAGAAGAAATAGCCTTCATCGTGGCTCATGCTGGCATCCATGGTTCCAAACATTAGTAAACACTGATTGATTACCTGTTTTAAACTTGCAAAGCGCCCGCGTTTACTTAGAAAGCTTGTACTGTTCTCTTTTACCGATAAGTGAAGTGCGTTCAGCGTTTCCCACACTTCTCTTGGAATAACGTCTCTGATTGTGCGCGCATTATCTCTTGCGTATTGAAGCGAATTCAATATGGAAGACGGATTGCGTGTGTCTACCGTCAGGAACTTAACGACATTCTTCTCGCTGTATTCATTATAAATGGCTTCAAATGGCTCGCGATTTCCTGTTATGTCTAGCAATGGCTCCCAGCCTGGCGAAAACCCTTTGGGTAAGTCCATCAGCAGGAGGTTGTTAACATTAATCAAGCGGGCGAGATTTTCAGCCCTTTCAACGTAGCGCGCCGTCCAATAAAGCGTTTCAGCAACTCGTGATAACATGTCAGTCCCTCCTAATCCACAATCCAAGTATCTTTACTACCACCGCCTTGTGATGAATTGACCACGAGGGAACCTTTAACAAGGGCAACCCTAGTGAGGCCTCCCGTTGTAACATAGGTGTGAGTACCTGATGAAAGGATGAAAGGGCGAAGATCCACATCACATGTCGCCCTTCAATTGTAGAACCGTCAATAGTAGGGACGGTAGACAAATTCAAGGTAGGCTGTGCTATCCAGTTTCTGGGGTCAGCCTTTATTTGAGCAAGGGTTTCTTGCTGCTGCTTTTTGGTTGATTTTGGGCCAATTAGCAAGCCGTAGCCTCCCGATTCATTGGCAGGCTTTATTACAAGCTTGTCGATATTGGCTTCAACATATTTGAAGTCTTCGGGCTCGTAACAACGGTAGGTCTCTACGTTAGGCAGCTTAATCTCTTCATCCAAATAATAGCGAATCATGTCAGGCACATAGGTGTACACCACTTTATCGTCTGCCACGCCAGCCCCCGGCGCGTTGATCAGCGTTACCTTGCCTTTACTCCACGCTCGCATTAGCCCGGGAACGCCCAGCATCGAATCAGGGTTAAACGCTTCTGGGTCTAAAAACATATCGTCAATACGGCGGTAGATAACGTCCACTCTGCGTAGGCCTTTAATCGTCTTCATATATACGCAGTCGTCTTTTTCTACGGTTAGATCTCGACCTTCTACTAGCTCACACCCCATTTCCTGAGCAAGATAGCAGTGTTCAAAGTAGGCAGAGTTGTAGATACCGGGTGTAAGTACCACAACTTCAGGCTTATCCTGAGGACGCGGTGATAGACTCGACAACATGTCGAACAGCTGTGAGGGATAGTCGTTTACGGGAAGAATATCCATTTTCTCGAACATGTCTGGAAAGACACGCTTCAGCACCGAGCGGTTTTCTAACATGTAAGACACGCCAGAAGGTACGCGCAGGTTGTCTTCCAGTACGTAAATCGTGCCGTCGCTATCTCGCACTAAATCAGAGCCGCAGATATGTGCCCAGATACCGTTTGGGGGAGAAACACCTACGCACTGCTTTCTAAAGTTCACGGACTTATCGAGAAGCGCTTTAGGAAAAACGCCATCTTTAATAATCTTCTGATCGTGATACAGATCGTCGATGAACATATTAAGGGCTTTTACGCGCTGTTTAAGTCCTTCTTCTACGCGTTGCCATTCTTTATTTGGGATAATACGAGGAATGATATCGATGGGCCACGCTCGGTCAATTGAACTTCCTTCACCATAAACCGTGAAGGTAATACCCATTTCTTTCACCACCAACTCGGCGGCGTCTTGCGCGTTTTTGAGTTCTTCTTCACTTAATTGCGACAAATAATCCATTAACGGCGCACCGTGAGGGCGGGGTTTTCCATTTTTATCTATTAGTTCATCGTAAAACTCGGAAAAATTGCAGTGTTCTAGACTCACAGCTTTCGACAACGTCTGACTTTGTTTTTGGCTACTCAAACTACGCTCCTTATTGTCCGCGATTCATATCCACTGAAACGTCTAAAACCTGATTTCCACCACCAAACATAATGCCTTTAAGCGGTGTGATATCTGCAAAATCTCGTCCGACAGCTAACGTAACGTGCTGGTCGTAGGGTTTCAAATTGTTGGTCGGGTCGTAATCAATCCAACCAGAGCCCGGTACAAAAAGCGCAACCCAAGCGTGGGTGGCGTCTGCACCAGTAAGCTTTTCCTGACCCGGTGGTGGAATCGTTTCGATATATCCACTTACATAGCGCGCCGCCAAACCAATACTGCGTAAGCAAGTAAGCGTTAGGTGCGCATAGTCCTGACATACGCCCCGCTTGTGCTCAAACACGTGGCTTACTGGGGTGTTAATCGTCGAAAAGGATGGGTCAAAGGTAAAATCGTTAAAAATGCGGTTCATTAAGTCGTCGCACGACTCCACGATAGAGCGGCCAGGCGTAAACGACATCAAGGTATAGTCTAAAATCGCTTTATTGGCCTGCGTTAAGCGAGTAGGAATACTGAAAAACTGTGCTGCCAACATGCTCTGATCTACTGGGTAGCGAATTTGATCTCTCACGCTTTCCCATTGCGTATTGTGCGCAAATAGACCTTGTAATGGTGCTCCTTGAATTTCAACTTCACTGGTTGCGATGACCTGCATTTCTTCATGCAAAGTGGGTATTTCAAACACCGTTACCGTGTTGTCGAAGTAGTCTTTAAACTCTGCCTGATAGTCAGGTTCAGGCACAATGGTGACACTGGCGCTAATCCTTTTTTGATTGAAGGTGTTTAGCGGTATTAGGCGGGCATGGTTTTGTGTCAGGCTCACCTTGTCGGAATACTTGTAGGTAGTGACGTGACGAATGGTGTACTTCATTTTTTCACCTCACTTTCATTCGGACTACTGGCATCAGGCGCACTGGCTAACGGAGCTGTCGCTTCCTCATCTATTGGTTTTTCGACGATCTGTACAGACGCGGTGCCAATGCCAGACCAGTGCAGTTGTGACGCAGGCTTAGTGTGGCTGAAGTATTGAGTTTGCATCATTTCGCTAAATTTCTGCAGTTGTGATGTCACGCTTTTTAGTAAAGACACCAAGCCCGAAGGTGCCTGATTAGTGTTGATATTTAAGGTCTGTCTGTCAGCCAGCGCGAAGCTTGCTTTTAACTGCAACAGAATTTTCTCAGTGGTACTTAAAAAGCCGGGCTTGGCGCTTACCGGCAAGCTTTCGCAAAGCTCGGTAATTTTTTGGATTTGATGGGCTAATGAGCGCGGGTATTCGGCATCTAAAAGCAATAGCTCTAATCCCGTTTCAATACTTTGAAACGCTCGGTATCGGCGTCTGTGGGTAATAGCGCTCACTTGCGCCACCAACACGATTTCCAGCACGTTTTGTTGCTCAGCTTCGGGAAGCGGAAATTGCAGCAGGTTTTGCACCATAGACACAAGCTGTTTACTGCGCTCTAACCGTCGTCCAATTTCTATCATAAAGGCGCCATTACTTTTAGACAGGCTGTCTTGAATAGAGCCGTTAAACGCCATGGTAAGCCCAATTAATTTATCGAGTGTACTTTGTAATCTGTGCGTCGGAGTCTGCTCGGTAATGGTACTAAATTCGTGATGTTCCTCTTCTAGGCTTTCGATAATGCGCAAGCTGTCATAAGAAAGTAGCTCTCTCACTTGCAGCGCGCTTTGCACCACCATATTAATGCTACTGTAAAGGCCGCCAGCGAAGGAATTATCGTTAATTAGCGATATCACTAATTCTTTGAATCCTCCTTCGTTCACGGTTATTTTCGCTGCGTCTGGCGTAAGGTAAGGGTAAATTAATGCCTGCTGTTCTAACCCAGATTTAAATCGTAACAGGGCATTTCTGTGCGCCTCATCGGGGTAAATGGCAAGCTCAGTGAATTTGTCTATAAATACCCTGACCAACCGAATCACGTTTTCACTTCGCTCTACCGCACAGCCCAACCAAAATAGGTTTTCCGCCGTTCTGCTAGGCAGTAGCCCCTCGACTAGCGCTAAGTCTGCATCTGATTGCAGTGATTTGGGAATAGAAGGCGCACGCTCTTGTGGCGGACCTATGGTTTCAACCCACGTGTCCTTTATTTCTGTTTTGCCATCGGTGCGCGCTGCCTTAGGCGTAAAACACATGGCTGAGGGGAGAATAAAAACTTGCCCTTGTGAGTACAACGCATAGCAACGCATAATGACTGGCTTACTTACCAGCCCTTTATCGTGCCAAAATGGCGTATGCGAAAGATTCACCTTTTTTCGCCAGAATAGGTCGGTTAACGCTACCGTTTGTAGTGTATTTGCAATAGCGTCAGCGTCTTTTTCACCGTCGTATTTTAATTCAGGGTCAACATAGCTTAATAACTCATATCCCGACCAATCACTTTGCGTAAGGTTTTCTGCGGGAAAGGTTTCTTGTTGGCGAAGCAGTAAAGATTCACCATCAAAAAACTCAGCGGCCCTATGCAAATTGTTTTTGATGGCAGGAATTTGAATAGCGCCATTGCCCAAGGGGTTGAGCAATACCACGTTCTGAGTTCGGACTGCGTGAATTAGACCCGGGATTCCGAACACTGAGTAGTCAACTTGTTCCAGTGAATCTAAGAATCTGTCCTCAATCCAGCGCAAAATGACATCAACTTTTCGTAATCCGTCTAAAGCTTTAAGCCAGACTTGTCCTTTCCTCACCGTTAAATCAGCGCTTCTTACTAGGGTGTACCCCATGTAAGTGGCAAGATAGGCTTGCTCAGAATAATACTGATCGTCTGGACCTCTGCACAAAATAACAATGCGCGGGTCATTAATCGCAGCGGTTTCTTGGTCAATAGCATGTTGAAGTTGCTCAAAAAAGCCTGCTATTCGCTGCACACCACATTCAGCAAACTCCTCACTCATTACCCTTCTTGCCACAATCCTGTTTTCCAGCAGCAGTCCAAGACCGCGAGGGAACTGGCAGTGATCGTTCAGCATGAAATACTCGCCGTTTACATCTTGGGCTATGTCAAACGCGCTTAGAAACACACCGTTGTTTAACGAGGAAAGCGTGTGGCTCTCGGCAAGATAGTAAGGATGACGCATCAAGTGGTCTGTAGAGAAAACGCCGTTGGTTAGCGTGTGCCTGTCTGTGTTAAGGTCTAATAGCACTTTATTGAGCAGTAAGACTCGCTGTTCAATGCCGCGGCTGAGCATTTCCCAGTCTTGGCTTGAAATGAGCATAGGCAAGGGATCTAGCTGCCAATTCTGGCGTTCATCGATATCCGCAAAACCACTGTTTCGCATTAGTCGGCGAATTTCATTTGCTCTAAAGGACAGCTCGTCACTGTTAAGGCCTGACAAACGAGAAAATAACGTATTGAGCAGACGTTTGCTCTCATCCGCAGCAGTGCTCGAATTGATATAGCTGCTAAGCCATTCTGGCATGGTGAAATCTTCACTCATAAAATCGATTGTCACTTAAACTATAGTGTAGGAGGCCGGCGCAAATCCAGCGTATTTGGATATTCTTCATTCTCGGCTTCCTCTAAAGGTAAATCAAAATCACTGTGACCTTCATGGTCAACCACATACTGTGTAGCAAAGTGAGGCGACCACTCAGGCATGGAAGACGATGCCACCGACGGGGTATGACCGTGATCCCAGAATCTGGCAATACGCCTTCCTTCTGCCTCAAAAGCGTTCACAGGCATAGTAGAGAAGTTGCGCCCGCCCGGGTGACTAACATGATAGGTAAATCCGCCTAAAGAGCGACCCGCCCAGCTGTCGTAAACATCAAAGACCAACGGCGCATGTACGCCAATGGTCGGGTGAAGCGCTGATGCAGGGTGCCACGCTCTAAAGCGAATTCCGGCTACATGTTCTCCGCGAATATTGGTGGGTTTTAACGGTAATCTGCGGCCGTTACACGACACTATGTAACGGTCTGTATGCATGTTTGAAACAGTGAGCTGGACGCGTTCCAGTGAGCTGTCAACATAACGCGCAGTTCCGCTGCCTGTCGCTTCTTCACCCAATACATGCCATGGCTCAATAGCGCTAAAGAGATCTAGCTTAATTTGACCGACTTCACGGCTACCGCAGCGAGGGAATCGAAACTCGAAAAACGGATCGAACCATTCAAGCTTAATGGGGAAGCCCGCTGCGTTTAGGTCGCTACATACTTCAGCGATATCTTGCCGTACATAGTGGGGCAGCATAAAGCGGTCGTGAAGCTCTGTGCCCCATCGCACCAGTTTCTTCTTGTATGGTTGTTTCCAAAACCACGCTAGCAGCGTGCGCAGAAGAAGCATTTGCATCAAACTCATTCTGGCGTGAGGAGGCATTTCAAAACCGCGAAACTCTACAATGCCCAATCGCCCGGTGGGTGAGTCGGGGTTGAATAGCTTATCGATACAAAACTCTGCACGATGGGTATTCCCTGTCAGGTCAGTCAGCAAGTGCCGAAGGAGGCGGTCAACTAACCAAGGTGAGGGAACTTCGCCATCGGGAATTTGAGAGAACGCAATTTCTAATTCGTAAAGCCTTTCATCCCGAGCTTCATCGACGCGAGGCGCTTGGCTAGTCGGGCCGATGAAAAGGCTCGAAAACAAATAGGAAAGCCCAGGGTGATGCTGCCAATAAGTAATAAAGCTTCGAAGAATGTCTGGACGTTTTAAAAACGGGCTCTCTAGCGGTGTCGGCCCACCCATGGTCACGTGATTTCCGCCTCCTGTGCCGGCGTGCCGTCCATCAAGCATGAATTTTTCTGTTCCTAGTCGACATGACTTGGCCATGGCATAAAGGGCATGGGTATTTTTTACCAGAGTATGCCAATCGGATGCAGGGTGAACATTGACCTCGATAACACCTGGGTCGGGGGTAACCGCAAACTTTTCAACGCGACTGTCGTAGGGCGGAGTATAGCCTTCTAATATCACGGGAATATCAAGTTTATCAGCGATGGACTCAATAGCGTTTAGCAGTAGCGCATAATGTTCAAAGTGGCTTACAGGCGGCATAAATACGCATAACTTTCCATCGCGCACTTCTATACAAAGGGCGGTTAATACTGACTTTTCACCAATATATCCTTTGTGAGACGTTGGGGATGAGAGCGAGCCGGTCATGTCTGCCGGATCCCGTTCTGCTAGCGTATCCGGACTGCCTAAGCTGCTCAACGGGAGGCGGTAACCTAATGGAGAGTCGCCCGGTAATAAGAAGCAGTGCCCTCGTTTAAATGACCATACGCTACTTTGCCATCCGTCAAACACCGTGTCGTAGGCGAGGGGAAGAATAAAGCCCACGGGTTTATCTAAACCCTGCTCCAATTTGGCTAAAAAGCCTCTGCGGGTCATTGCGTGAAGCAGTTCCGGGGCGTCGGGTGATGGGTCTTGTGGCAGGTTACCCTCTTGCCATAAATGATATAGCACGTCTTCATAAGCGGTGACGACAACCTTTTCACTTAAACCTAACACCGTAGCTAGTTGAGTAGCAAATGTTTGCGCCTCGTTTTGTGAGAAAGAGTAAGTGGCGTTGTTGTCAGCAAGTAGCGCTTGATCATGCCAGATAGGCGTTCCGTCTTTACGCCAGTAACAGGCATATTGCCAGCGAGGTAATGGCTCTCCGGGATACCACTTACCTTGTCCATAATGGCGAAAGCCACTATTGCTAAAGCTTTCCACCATTTTCATGAAAAGCGTGTGCGCTAAAATGCGTTTCTCCTTGCCGTCGGCGGCGGTATTCCACTGTTCGCTTTCCATATCATCAATGGAAATAAACGTGGGTTCGCCGCCCATGGTGAGGGTTATCCCTGCATTAACTAACTCTTTGTCTATTTGGCCTCCAAGCCTATCGATAGCGGCCCACTGGGCATCGCTGTAAGGCTTGGTTACTCGGGGTGGTTCATGCAAACGTTGTACGTTGTTGTAGAAGCTAAACGTCGATTCACATTGATCGATGGCACCGGTAACCGGCGCTGCCGACAGTGGTTCAGGGGTACATGCCAATGGAATGTGCCCTTCACCCGCGAAAAGCCCAGACGTAGGGTCAAGGCCAATCCAACCCGCACCGGGTACGTAAACTTCACACCATGCGTGCAGGTCGGTAAAGTCTTTTTCCGGGCCGCTTGGCCCATCAAGTGACTTTTCATCACTTGCCAATTGAACCAGATAGCCCGAAACAAATCGCGATGCCAGCCCTAAATGCCGAAAAAGCTGAACCAATAGCCAAGCCGAGTCACGACACGAGCCGCCCTTTTTCTGCAGAGTCTCGTCGATGCTTTGGACTCCGGGCTCCATGCGCACACCGTATTCTATCAGGTCGTATACCGCGCGGTTTACACCCACTAAGAAATCGACGGTAGCAACAGGTTCTTTAGGCTGCTGATCGTCAATTAACTGCTGAAACAAAGATGATGCTTCTTCTGTCTCAAGGTATGGCGTTAAATCTCTCGCCAGCCTTTTTTCATAAGAAAAAGGAAAGGTTTCAGCGTAAGACTCTAAAAAGAAGTCAAAGGGGTTAATAACCGTCAGTTCGGCAACAAGGTCTACGGTGAACCAGAACTTTTTTAGTCTTCTCAGGAAATACCACGCGTGCAAGGTAGTTACCAAACGGGTCTTGCTGCCAATTGATAAAATGATTCTCAGGATAGACTTTTAAAGAGTAACTTTTTATTGGTGTTCGACTATGCGGAGCAGGGCGAAGGCGGAAAGTGTGCGGTGACATACTGATACTTCTATCGTAGTGGTATTCAGTATGATGTGTGATCCCTACAGTGATTGTCATGCTATGGCTCCATTGCCAATTGATATACAAACAGCACAAAAAATCACCTTATATCCAAGTGAGTAAACTTACAAGAAGAAGCGATGGGCAGAAATGTAAAACCCAAAAATTATGTGCTTCAACGGTAATCTCGTTACTCACGATATTGAATAATGTATACTCACCCCAATATATGCGCTATAAAACAGCGCGTGTTTTAAGCGCGACTTTTCCTTCACAGATAGACAATTCACTACTTTGAGAGCACTAAACTTTCGCCACGGGTTTTCGTCCTACATGCCGCTTTTCATGGCATGGGTACTCTCGTGTCTCATCCTTAGTGCAAGCTTCCAAAGTGGTCAAATTAATAATGAAGTTGAAGTAAGTCAGCAGTCACCACTTGCCCAATTTAATTACGCGGGCAAGAGCTACTCGTTACGGTTTACCGGCACTAAGCTAGAAAACAGTGACGATCAAGGCGATGGACCAGAGGCAACTGTTGAATTGACCTTGGGGTTTGTTGTTCTGGCTATTGTGCTGTGTTTGGGTATGGCAAATGTTGTACCCCGTGCTCGCCAATACTACCGCCAACCTTCTCGCGGCCCACCTTTATCCCTGAGCTAATTCTCTTTTTGCCTTAATGCGCTAGCACGTTCGCTTAGCTGCAAATTAAGGCGCTTCAAAAAATTAAATTATTCAGGATTTTAAAATGGCACGATTTTCATTTCGTGGCTTTGTGTATGTGCTCATCGTTATGCTCGGTTTACTGAGCGCTGCGCCCAACATATTGCCACAATCAATTAAACAGCAGTTACCTACGTGGTACACCACTTCCACACTATCTTTAGGCTTAGATTTGCAAGGTGGTTCGCATCTGCTATTAGCCGCAGACACCAACGCCTTGTTTGAAAAGCAACTCAACAGCTTTTCGAGCGACTTACTTAGCGAATTGCGCAGTCAAAACGTGCGCTATACAAAAACGTCTCATTCACTCACTCATAAAGATAGTCGTTCTGGAAGTGTCGTCTTTACATTGCGTAGTGCAGATGATGCGAGAAAGGTAAAAGACACCGCATATCAAATTTCCGCTCAGCCAAATGGTTCAAGTGCACTTGATGTAGAGATAAAGCAAAGCACCGTTACCCTTACGCTTAACGAGCTATACACCGAACAACTGGTTAAAGACACGTTAAGCCGAAGTGTTGAAGTAGTTCGAAAGCGTTTGAACGAAACGGGGCTTACTGAGCCTAGCGTTACGCTACAAGGTAAAGACGCCATTTTAGTTCAGATGCCGGGTATGTCTGACCCCACTCAAGTTAAAAAATTATTGGGCACTACCGCACAAATGACTTTTCACTGGGCCGCGAACAGCCAGTCTGAGCAGGTAATGAATAAGCAAGATGCGGCGGGTAATACCTATCGCTTAGAGCAAAAAGTGGCGCTAGAAGGTGAGCATATTACTGATGCGGCAGGTGTCTTAAGTAGTGAAAATGGCCAGCCAGTAGTGACGTTCCGATTAGACAGCGCAGGTGCTAAGCAGTTTGCCACAATGACACGTGACAACATCGGCCGTGTGCTTGCTATTGTCCTTGACGACAAAGTGGTTACAGCCCCCGTCATTAATAGCGTGATTCCGGGTGGTCGTGGTGAAATAACCGGTAACTTTACATTGCCCGAGGCGGGCAACACTGCACTAATGCTTCGCACTGGTGCGCTACCTGTGCCACTTAACATTATAGAAGAACGCACGGTAGGGCCAGATTTAGGCAGCGATGCAATTCAAACTGGAGTGGAAAGCGGTGTGGCAGGTGCGTTACTGGTATTGGCATTCATGGTGGCGATTTACGGCAGGTGGGGCGCTATCGCAAGTTTTGCTCTTTGTATCAATATGGCATTGGTGTTTGGCGCATTAACCCTGTTTGGCGCAACCCTGACGTTACCGGGCATAGCAGGTTTGATCCTAACCATGGGCATGGCGGTCGATGCGAACATTTTGATTAATGAACGTATTCGTGAGGAAAGTAAAAAAGGTCGTCCGGCAGCCAGTGCAATAGAAGTGGGTTTTGATAAAGCGTTCGCGACTATTGTGGATTCAAACTTCACCACACTAATAGCGGTAAGTCTGTTGTTTATGTTTGGAAGCGGCCCTATTAAAGGGTTTGCAATTACAATTGCCCTTGGTCTGGTGTCTTCAGTATTTACTGCTGTAGCCCTAACTAAAATGTTAATGCTAAGAGTGGTTAAATCGAAGCACAAGAATACGCAAGATCGCGCGCAGCAGCGCGTTCCTTTGCGCTTTTCATCACCGCTTTTGCGGTTAAGCGATAAGCTTAGCGGTATTAATTTTCTGGCAAAGCGTAAAATTGCACTCGCTGTTTCGGTAGTGCTAACAGTGCTTTCAATCGGCTTGTTTGCTAAACCTGGCTTACATTATGGTGTCGACTTTACCGGTGGCACCATGATTGAGTTGACCGCACCAACCCTTACTACCGATGAGCTAAGGAATGTGATTGAAAGCAATGGCTTTGATCAGATAGCAATTCAAGAATATGGCAGTGAACATCACTATTTATTGCGAGCACCTGTTCTAGATAGCAGTGGCGATCTTGAAAATAGCAACGCAAAGCAGACTGACGCACTAAAGCGTGCGATTTCGCAAGCCGACAGTGAGGTAAGTTTTGATAAAATTGATATGGTTGGACCCAAAGTCAGCGGAGGCTTTGCCGAGCTATCCATTCTAGCATTGCTTATCGCAGGTGGCGGCATGTTGGTGTATCTGTGGGCACGCTTTGAAGCGCATTTTGCGAGCGCAGCGCTGCTAACCGTGATACTCGATTTAACCAAAACCATAGGCTTTTTCGCGCTTACGGGCATCGAATTTAACTTAACGGCTGTCGCAGCACTGTTGGCGCTCATTGGTTACTCTATAAACGATAAGGTGGTGGTGCTTGATCGCATCCGTGAATTATTGCGTTTAGACCCAAACAAGCCATTGGCAGATACTATTAATGAGGCCGTGAACAGCACGCTAAGCCGCACGGTGTTCACTTCCGTTACCACGCTGTTGGCGTTGTTACCAATGGCTATTTTTGGCGGTGATGCAGTAGAAAGTTTTGCAGTCCCTATGGTTTTTGCTGTCGTGATTGGCACGTCATCGACCTTGTTTATCACCTCTACGCTGCTGTATTTGTTGGGCAGCAGAAGAGAGAAACAAGGTAAAGCGCAGTTAAAGCCTACTGCAGAAGAGATTAAGGCTTCGTTGTCGCACATCCCTTAGGCGGCACAAGTTCCTTAACCCCAATACCTCAGCGTGCTTTCGTACCTCAATACATTGGTGCAAAAACGCGGTAAGGTAGCAGTATTAACAGGAACCCTTGATGCTCTCACGCATACCCGAATAATTTGCGTGAGAGCATCAAGGGCAATAAGGAACGTATAATGTTTGCAGTTGATCACATTATTTTACTCAGTGCAGTGCTTGCCATTTTGGGCGTACTGGCCAGTAAATTGTCCCCGCGCTTTGGCGTACCTGTTTTAGTTTTATTCCTTGGTGTAGGTATGTTGGCTGGAGAAGATGGTATCGGCCGAATCTTCTTCGATAATGCTGATGCTGCGCATGCCATTGGTACATTTGCTCTTATTCTCATCCTATTTGATGGCGGTCTACAAACGTCAAAAAAGTCCATAGCGCAGGCGTGGAAACCCGCCGCGTTACTCGCCACTTTTGGCGTAATTGGTACGGCAGTGATCACCGGTATCGCTGCTATGGTTATTCTCGATTTACCGCTTTATAAGGGCTTATTGCTTGGTGCTATTGTCGGGTCGACAGATGCCGCAGCAGTGTTTTCTGTTTTGCGCAACGCTGGTATACGCATTCCTTCAAAAATAAAATCCACACTAGAACTAGAAAGTGCGTCGAATGATCCAATGGCCATATTCCTCACAATTGGCCTTATAACGCTTATTCAAGACAGTAC
Organism: Alteromonas sp. CH_MED4-4; assembly: GCF_037029575.1. Lineage (NCBI taxonomy): Bacteria > Pseudomonadati > Pseudomonadota > Gammaproteobacteria > Alteromonadales > Alteromonadaceae > Alteromonas > Alteromonas sp. CH_MED4-4. The sequence continues at coordinate 87,760 of NZ_JAYMEU010000013.1, forward strand.
CACTAAGCCAGTTGACTTACTTTCGCTGTTTGCCAGTCAAATGGGAGTGGGAGCGATAGTGGGCCTTGCCATTGGCGGTATTGCAGTATGGCTTTTCAGACGCGTCACCTTAATGGCCATCGGTTTGTACCCGGTATTTGTGATGTTGTTTGGTGTATTGTCTTTTGGCCTTGCTGCGAACTTAAATGGCAGCGGCTTTCTCGCTACCTTTATTACGGGTGTTATCGTGGGTAACAGCCGCTTTGCTTATCAGCGTAATACGTTTGTGTTTCTGGATGGGCTGGCCTGGCTTGGGCAAATTGCCATGTTTGTTATCTTAGGTTTGTTGGTAACGCCCACCGAGCTGTTTGTTAATTGGAAAGAAGGCCTTTTAATTGCGTTTGTGCTTATTTTTATTGCACGTCCGCTGGTGGTTATGCCGATTTTGTTGCTTTCAAAATTCTCGTTCAAAGCATCGTTGCTCATCTCATGGGTGGGTTTACGCGGTTCGGTGCCAATTATACTCGCTATATTTCCGCTAATATTTGGCATGCCATACGCCGAGCTTATTTTTAATGTGGTGTTCTTTATCGTGCTTATTTCCGCCTTATTGCAAGGTTCCACCTTACCTTATGCGGCGCGTAAGTTAGGCTTAGTGTTGGACGATGAAGTAAAGGAATCGAGCACGCTGGAGATTGTAAAAGTCGCTAAGAGCAAGCGCGAGCTTATAGAAATAGAGGTATCGAAGTTATCACCGGCACTACATAAAACCATTAGCGAATTAGCCCTTCCCGATAATACGGTAGTGGCGATGATTGCCCGTGGTGAAGAAACCCTTATACCTAAAGGAAGTACCAAAATAGAAATGGGCGATCAAATTTTCATTATCACCAAACTGCTCGACAAAAGCGCCGTTGAGCACTGCTTTTACAGCGAGCAGGAATAGGGTGCTATTGTAGGGTACTTCATGTAGAATGCGCCGCGGAGTTGGCCAGGCAATCGCCGCTTTCGTAAGAAAGGGGAGGAAAGTCCGGGCTCCAAAGGGCAGGGTGCCAGATAACGTCTGGGCGGCGTGAGCCGACGACAAGTGCAGCAGAGAGAAGACCGCCTAAGCATGTTTACATGCCGGTAAGGGTGAAAGGGTGCGGTAAGAGCGCACCGCACCTCTGGTAACAGAGTGTGGCAAGGTAAACTCCACCCGGAGCAAGACCAAATAGGATCCCTCAACGTGTGGCCCGCATGGGGATCGGGTAGGTTGCTTGAATCAGTGAGCGATTGCTGATCTAGAGGAATGGTTGCCCACGACAGAACCCGGCTTACGGCCAACTCCACTCTTTTCCCAAAAGAAAGTGAAGCCTCTACCTGAAGGGATATTTCCTCAGGCAGAGACATTTATCACTCTTTACTGAAAGAAATAGCGGAACGTCGCACCAATGGTGCGCGGTTGGTTCACCGTAAATCCAAGTCGAGCTCGTCCACCACGTTCTCTATCAAAGGATAGCTGCGCGTTTTCGTCGAACAGGTTGTTTGCATACAGTAATATTTCATAGTCATCGTAGGTAAGACCGAAGCTCATATTAAGCGTGCCGTAGTCGTCTAACAACAAGTCTAACTCCGTTGTTTCTGCGCCAGTGGCACCGCCAAAGGCAAGGCCTGAAGTGAATATACCTGCGCCTGCAACTTGGTCACTAGGCTGGGTTATACGGTCTCCCACGTACTGGTAAGAGCCTTGGAAATAGGTGCTGTTTGAAGAGAATAAAGGCTGCGCTAAATCGTAGGTAAATGCGATGGAAAAGCTCTCTTCAGGTACTGAAGCTAGGCGGTTACCGTCTTCTACGCCACCTAGTACCGCACCATCACCATCAACAACGGTTGAATCGAACTCGGCTTCAATGATGCTACCCGTTAATGAGAAAAAGAGCTGGTCAGTAAACTGACGCGTAAGCTCAAATTCAATACCTTGGGTGTGGGCGTCAGGCACGTTAAATGATACACGTGACGAGCAAGAACCAGCATCCAATGTAACCTGAAGATCTTCAATATCGTTATAGAAAGCCGAGATGTTAGCTGACCATCCACGACCTGATGATTTCATACCGATCTCATAGTTGGTGAGCTTTTCATCGTCATAGTCTTGGAACGAACCAAAGATGGCTTCATCTTGGTCGGTACACAGGCTTCTATTTAGCGGGTCATTTACACCGCCAAGTCTAAATCCTTGAGACACCTGAGCATTTAAGTTCACGTTTTCGCTTACGCTATACTGGCCGATAACGCGAGAAGTAAAGCCATCTGATTCTGTAGAATCGGTCTGGTTGTCGCCGTTGGCAAATAAGCCCCCAGAGATAAACTGACGCTCTTCTTCATAATCGTAAAAACGAGAGCCCACGGTCATTTTAAAGTCATCGTTCACTTGATAGTTCACTTCACCAAACACAGCAAGCTGCTTCAAGTCGTACGGTAAATAGGCGTTGTAGGGAGAATCAGCTTCAAAACCATTGGCAACCGCTGCTGACGTGCCTTCACCTAAGGTGGCGTCGGTAAATGCGTCGTACCCAGGGGTAGGGAGTGATTGGTCGTAAACACGCTCTGTAGAAGAGTAGAAAGCGCCAACTAGCCAGTCTAGCGCGCCATCGCCATTGGATGCGGCGCGAAGCTCAAAGGTATCTTGCTCTACTTCCGTTCTGTCTAATAAGTTCGACGGTAATAGTACGGCTTCATCAGGAAAACCTAAGTCGATACTTACTGAGCCCGAAAGCGCGCTGGCATCACGACTTACAAGAATATCGCGGTCGGTATAGCTATAAACAAAGGTAAAATCAGCAACGTCGGCTTGATATTCAGCAGTTACGTCAGCAATCAAGGTATCGTCAGAGAAGCCTTCTTCAAGCAGCAGGTACTGTTCTCGTTCACCCAATTGAATAGCTGGGCGGGTCGTTGTGTAAGGGTTAGCAAACACGTTATACACTTCCTGTCTGTTAAACCCGTTCATTTCTAATTCTTGGAAGATAAGTCGTGGTGTAATGGTTAGCTTATCGTTTGGGGCGATGATGAACGCTACGCGTCCGCCAGTTCTATCGCCGTCGTTAACGTCTTCGCTAAACGCGCCGTTTTCACCTAACGCATCTATAAAGCCTGCGTAATCAGTGCGGTATACCACCGCGCGCATGGCAATGGTGTCGGAAATAGGTACATTTACCATGCCCTTAACGTGACCGCCCACGCCACCGTCTGTCACACTATTAAGATTAGCTTCAAACTTACCTTCAAAGGTATCTAACTCGGGCTGATTGGTGATGTAGCGAAGGGTTCCGCCGATAGAGCCAGATCCAAAAAGCGTACCTTGCGGACCGCGCAGGGTTTCAATGCGGTTAAGGTCGAAAAGGTCGAGATCTGGAGTAAATAAAGACAGCGAGATCACGCTTTCATCGAGGTATACGCCGACCTGCTCCTTAACGCCTGGTTGGTCTCGTACAATTTGACCCGCTGAAACGCCACGCATAGATACTTGGCTTTGGCCTGGTCCTAAGTTTTGAATTGATACGCTCGCCACGTTTCTAGCGACGTCTTCTAAGTTTCCTGCACCGCTGCGTTCAAAGTCTCGCTGCGTTTGTGCGTTGATTGAAAAAGGAATGTCTTCAATGGATTCTGCACGCTTTGTTGCAGTTACTATGATCTGCTCAAAGTCATCGTCATCCTTTTGTTGTGTGTCCTGCGCCATTGCACCGGAGCTAAGCAGCCCCATTACCGCAACGCTAAGTGTGCTTCGTCTAAACGACGATTTTTCTATTTTAAACATAAGTCCATCCAGGTTGGTTGTTTCTATTTTGTTATCAGGCAAGGGCGTAATGTGGCAAAAAAGTTGGGTTATTTCCATAACTTGCGAAACAAATATTTCATTTTTTGTTGTATCTAATGCGGTACGTTTTTCTTGTTAATTTAGTGTTAATTGTAAATGTGTGGGGAATGTGCGTCTAAAAGGTCAAAAGAAGCGTCTATCTGGCTAATTACAAAAGCAATAATCTAAGTATCATCTTTATGAGAGAGGTGTTGACCCTAAGAGCAAAAATGACTGGGCGATAAAAGCAAGCGGCAGCAAGCGGTTTATATCAGCGTCACAATAAAAGCTGATGGGTTAATTAGAAAGTACAACATGAAAGCATTGTTCAACAGTTAACGCTAAGAAGGTGAGTAATAGAGTGGAGAAAGCAGTGAATACAAGCGATGTAGTAAAAGGGATATTAGCAATTGTTATCGCAAGCTTTCTGTGGGGGACAACAGGCACTGCCGCTCAGTTCGCTCCAGAAATCAGTCCTCTGGCAATCGGTGCCTTTGCAATGGGTATAGGTGGTGTATTGCTTTGTGTTAGTGCCCGAAAATCACTGGTAAAGGATGCACCTATTCTTTTTTCTACACCACTGACCTTTCTGTTTGGCAGTGCATGTGTTGCAATTTATCCGCTGGCCTTTTACAGCTCAATGCGTTTGTCAGGCGTTGCCATAGGCACCGTGGTTTCTATCGCCAGTGCACCACTATTCGCTGCGCTTTTAGAGTATTTTTTAAGTAAAAAGCCCGTGTCTTTAAAATGGTTTATTAGTTTTGTGTTTGGTGCGTTTGGGATTGGCATGTTAGCCATGGGTAAGGCACACGACGCAATGGCGTTGTCAGCATCTAAAGATGATCAGGTGTTCGGCGTTATATTGGGTTTAATTGCCGGTTTAACTTACGCTGGATACTCATGGGCTGCGAAGCAACACATTGACGCTGGCGCAAATTCAAAATCTGCCATGGCCGGACTTTTCGGTTGCGCTGCCGTTGCTCTGTTGCCTTCCCTCTGGTTTACCGGTCAAAACTTGTTTGCTAACACTATCCACATTAGCGTTTCACTCTATATGGCTGTTGTGCCGATGTTTCTTGGTTATTTGCTATTTGGCTATGGTCTTCGCACTACCGAAGCGAGTAAAGCTACGCTTATTACGTTAATTGAGCCACTGGTTGCGACACTTTTCGCTATTTTTCTAATTGGCGAAGTATTCAAGCCGGTGGGGTGGGTTGGCATGACGCTGGTGTGTCTTTGCCTTTTAATCCAATCGATAAAATTTCCCTTTGCTTTAAAGCGCTATGGCAAAAAAGCAACGGCGTAATGTTGAAACTGCGTGTGGCTTATAATGAAAAGTCAGAATACTTGTTAAGTATTCTATCAATTTGACCCGTTTGTTTTAATTCAGCAATGGCGCGGTTAATGGCGGGGAGCTTATCTTTATGTCGATTGTGAATACGCAACGCCATTTTGCCTGCGGTATGGATGGGGCCCAGCGCTATTTTTATGTTGTGCATTGAAGACCAGTAACGCGCCGCTGCTTCCTCCATTATGATGACATCTATCCGTTTCATGCCAAGGGCTAAGATAAGGTTACTCTCGGCTTGAAAGTCCATTCTGACGAACTTATCAGAATCAAAATAGACATAGCCGGAGATCATCCCTACGGTTTCACCGTAGATAGAGGCGACGGTTTGGTATCGGCTATGGTTTTCAGGCAGAGTAATAAAGTATTCTGTGATGTCTATAATGGGATCTGAGAAAGTGAAGTCGCCCGCGGGCTCATCTTTAGACAGCCAGCTTGGACTGAAAAAGTCGAAATCAAGAGCGCCTGTTTTAAATGCAAGCATGGCACGTTTGGTAGAGAGCATGACTTTTTCTGTCTTAATACCTGCTCTATTCATAATAAGGGGAAGGATTTCAACTAGAATACCGGCCCTATCTTCGTCGACAGCATTTTCGTACGGGATAGAGCTGCCTGACGTTCCAAGATTATATCGCAGTACTTCATCGGCAGTCGCGCCACCGCCTAAAAGCGAAACGTTAATCAATAAGATAAACGAAATAACTTTTTTGATGTGAGGGGCTAATCTCGCTAAGGCGTTCACTCAAGATGTTCCACTACAATAGGTTAATGAACGGCGCTTTCTTCACTATTTCTTTCAATGCTTGCCCAATGCTCAACTTTGTCGATGAGGTCAATAGCATCAAAAGGTTTACTTAGGTAATCGTCCATTCCGGCGTTAACGCAGCGCTCTTTGTCACCTTTCATGGCATTGGCGGTTAGTGCGATGATCGGCACATTCAAATAGCGTTCTCCGGCCTCACCATTTCTTATGCGTTTAGTTGCTTCAAAGCCGTCCATTTCTGGCATTTGACAGTCCATCAAGACAACATCAAAGGTCACTTTCATTTTGTTCAACGCTTCAAGTGCCTCTAGGCCTGATTTGGCACTCAATGTAGTGTGGTTGTTTAGGTGCTGTTTAACAATAACCTGATTAATGTCGTTGTCTTCGACAATTAATACTTTGCGTTTTTTCCCTTTTTCCCGTTTCACTCCTGAGGAGTGGTGAACTGGCTTAAGCAGGGCTTCGTCGGCTTGTTCAAGCATAATAGTGAAAGAGAACGTGCTTCCGTGACCTTTAACGCTCTCAAGTTTTATATCGCCGCCCATGAGTTCGCATAATTGTTTGCTAATAGAAAGGCCAAGGCCTGTTCCGCCGAATTTGCGAGTTGTAGAAAGGTCTTCTTGGGTAAAGACATCAAAGATTGTACTTTGCTTGTCTTGTGCGATGCCAATGCCGGTGTCTTTTACGCTACATAAAAGCTTAAGGCTGTTATCTGCATTTTGCTGAATGCTGGTGGTGACTTCAATACATCCACTGTCGGTGAACTTCACGGCATTACCTAACAAGTTCGAGAGTATTTGTCTAAAGCGTACATCATCGCCTTGTACAACGTGAAAGCCTTGTAAATCAAAGTGAAAATGTAGCGCTAACCCTTTTTCTTGGCACATAATCGCGTACTGACTTTGAAGGTTTTCAAGCGACTCTAAAATGTCGAATGGGTTTTCTTCAATTTGCAGTTGGCCTGCCTCAATTTTAGAGAAGTCCAAAATATCATTTACGATATGTAAAAGGCCCTGGATACTAAACTTAGCAAGAGACAGGTAGTGCTTTTGCTCCTCAGTGAGTTCAGAGCTAGCCATTAACTGCAAAACACCAGAAATACCGTGTATTGGCGTGCGTATTTCATGGCTCATACTAGCGAGGAAGCTCGATTTAAGACGGGCAGACTCTTCCGCTTTTTCTCGCGCATCCTGAAGATACTGTTCGGTTTGTCGTTGTTGAGTAACGTCCTGTTGAAACCCGATATAGTGAGTGACTTCACCATTTATTTTTACCGGCGTTAAATTCAAACGATTATAAAAGGCGCTGCCGTCTTTTTTATAGTTGAGCAGCGTCGTTTCAATAGGCTCGCGCACTGCAATAGCCTTGCGGATTTGGTCAACTGTCTGCTTGCTGGTTTCATCGCCCTGCATCGACCTGCAGTTATGACCGATTATTTCTTCACGACTGTAGCCTGTAAGCTCTTCAAAGGCACTGTTTACGTATATTATTGGTTGGCCGACGCGCTTAATGTCCGAAATGATGATCGACACCGTTGCTTCATCCATAGCGTGAGTGAGCACTTTAACGTGACTTTCAAGAGAGCGTTGTTCAGTTTCGTCGCTACCAACATAGATATCACCACGAATATTACCATTAGCATCGGCCAGTGATGTTTTAGTCCAATGAACAAACCGCTCTTGGCCGGTTGATACCGAAAAGTGTGTAAGTTCATTGCTCTGTGAAGAAGCAAGCTTTTGCATAATGAACTTCAAAATACCGTTCTTTTCACCGTACTGGTCATGACAAAAGTCGTCGAAGCGCTTATTAGAAAGTAAAGTTTGCTTGTCTTGATCAACCACTACAAGCATATCGCCCATTGATTCCAACACGTTGGAAAACTGTTCGTTAGACAGCGAAACCTCTGTCAAATCCCAAATCAGTTTGTCAAACGCTTCGCGAATATCCGCAAGTTCTTGGGCCTCAACGTCACTATCAAGGCGTAGTGAGGTCTTATCATCACTGTTTAGTCGATTCTTAATGTCATTGTACAAAGTCGAAAGTGTTCGCTCGGCAAGCGTTCCCGTCATACTCACCATATGCAAAATGATAAATACGAAGCCTACGATCATTGCCAGCAATACAATCCCAGTCCATGCGGCTTCTCTGTATGCGGTGATGGTGGGTTTAACGCTGTACAAGGTTAGATTTTGCCAATCAGCCTTTTTTATAGCGTAGCCGCTGTCATCAAAATCGGAAAAGCTTGAGTTGGGAGCAATGAGTGAGGGCTCACTGCTAAACAGGACATGCCCACTAGAGTCGGTAACAAGCTGGTTAGTCAGTCTGGGATAGGGCGCGAGCAAAGACTGCAAGCTATCCACATACATGACAAGTGCGCCTTCCGCTACGCCTCTAAGTAACACTGGAACGCTTATTAATACGCCGTACTTTGATACCGAGGAGTATGCATTCGATGAACCAAGGGTTTGCTGGCGCCATGCACTACTGAGCGACTCGGGGATAACAGCATTCCAGTTTTTATCAATCACCCGGTTCCCGGCAAAATCAAATAGCGCAAACTCGACACTTTTCGCCTGAGTTAAATTTAACGAGCGGAAAAACATGGGAAGGTAATTATCCCTTTGCTCGAAATCAACCAAGGAATTGATGATGATATCGTTAGCTGCCAAGTCTGCTAGCTGTCTAGTGGTATCGCTAACAATGTAATTGATATCTTGTTCTAAACCATCAACAGATTGTTGTTGAAGCTGGTCGGTTTGTTTAACAATGAAGTGAAAAGAGAGAGCAAATAGAATGATAGACAAAACCGCGACGAGTAAAACCAGTCGCGGTAGCATGCTTGAAAGCAGAAGAGAGCGTAACCTTGGGGGCTGCTGCATCATTGCACGCCCGTTGTTACCAAGTGACCTTTTTCGTTAAACGTAGTCATAAAATAATCCTTTGCCCAGAGTGCATCGTGTCTGTCCTCTGAAAATGGAGCTGTGTAGTGCTTCACTGCACCTTGCACATTTTGAAGAGACTCTAGCGCACCGCGTAATGCGTCTACTTCTATACTACCAGCTTTCGCGGCAGCTGCCGCGATTAAATGAGTTAAATCATAAGCATGAGCCAAACCTGTCACACCACCAATCGCAGTCGCATCCACCAAGCCATACTTATTATAATAGGCTTCTAACAAGCTTTTTGCCTTGGTATTTTTCTGGTGGTTGAAGTGGAAGGTTTGAAGTACTGACACATTGTAGTTAGCGATGGGCTTTGCAAGTAAAGAGGCGAACTGACCCGACGCGACTCCCCAATGCGACACAACTGGGAGAGAGGCGATGCCTTGTTTTGCCATCTCATCGAGTACCACAACACCTTCAGGAACGTTAGTGACAAGAATGATCGCTTCCGCTTTCGCGCTTTTTATTGCCGCGATATCCTCAGAAAAGTCTTTCTGCTGCCAATTTATCCAATGGGTTGCTGTTATATCAATATCATTATTACTTGCAGCTTGTGTTAATGATTCAAGGTTTGAGCGTCCCCATCCTGTTCTTTCCAGTACTAACGCAATATTTGAAAGCCCCATATATTTGACGTGATTAATTAGGACTGACGCTGCTTCAGCGTCGCGTACCGACACGCGAAATATGTTATTCGGTGAGTGCCCGTTGTCGATAATAGGCGTCCCCGCTGCCCAAGGAACCAACATCAAAATGTTTTTTTCGTGTATTGGGTCGACTTCAGCGAGAACTACAGGTGTATGAACGCCGCCTACTACCGCAAGTAAATTGGGAGTTTGGGAAAATTGCTCAATGTTATATACACCTCGAGCTGGGTTGCCGCGATGGTCTTTCGCAATAACTTTTATTTGACGACCTAGAATCCCACCAGCGGCATTTATTTCGTCGACGGCAAGCTCGACCCCTCTTGTAATAGCGATGCCACCTTCAACAGCTACCGCTGAAAGATCGGCATCAATACCAATCACCAGAGGCTCCGTTGAACTTAATGCTTTACTTGCAGTAAAAATTGAAAAGACGCAAGCCAGCGAGAGAAAGATAGAAAGTGCACGCATGAATAGGCTACCTAAATGTTAACCTTAAAAGTGTATAGCAATGTGCTCAGTCTTTTAGCGTAAACGTCTTATCCTTTAGTATAAGTTTGATGCTTTTTTGAGAGCTTTTACGAGATTTTTGAGCGCTGGCGACGGGGTGGTGTACTAAACGAGTGCGCATTAATTGTGGCACGATTCTACTATTAGCTTATATTTCGAGAAGAGTGGTTGTACATTTGCTAAACAGTGTTCGACGTTGTTTAGTTGTTCCTCTGGTGACGAGGTAGCAGTAAAACCGCCTGATAAAAATGGTTTGCGTATGTTGCAAGCAAGGATAAACAGCGGTTTGGAGCGTGAGTGCGAAAGAATACCCTGCCAACAATAATAGACATTGAAGCAAGTGGATTTGGCGCAGCGAGTTACCCTATTGAAATAGGTATCGTGCGCTATGATGGTGCAAAGTGGTGTAAGCTACTTCGGCCCTTTGACTCGTGGGTTCACTGGGATCGAAAAGCGGAGTCACTGCACGGCATAACGCAGCAGATGCTGCAAACTCGAGGAGAAGAGCCTCGAAAAGTCTGTGTTGAGTTAAATAACTTCCTTGGCAATACGGTTGTTTACAGTGACGGTTGGGTCGTTGATAACCCGTGGCTAATTAAGCTCTACGCCGCAGCGCAGGTAGAAATGTCTTTCACGTGTAGAGCATTGGAATATATTTTGTCTGAAGCACAAATGAATCAATGGCATGAGGTGAAAAGCCGCCTTGCGAGCCAACTTGATGTTAAGCGTCATAGAGCGAGTTCCGACGCGATGGTAATTCAACAGACTTACGCAAAAACCTTATCATTGGCATAACGGCAACTACGTTTCGTCTTTATGATGGGGTGTAATACTAAAAGCGCACCGTGAGTGCAATGTAGCGGTGACCTAAAACAAGGATGACTTAAAACAAGTAATTGACGCCCAATGAGAGAGCCATATTCTCTTCTTCCCCAACTTGCCTATGTTCAAGCTCTACCGCCATGTTTAAACCCTCGCTTTTGCCAAGCAGCCAGCCCAACCGAGTAAAAGTACCTACATCATGTGGTAAATAAAGCCATTCTGCGTAATGCTGAAAGGCGGTATTGTTGGTTTTGTACGTTGCATAGACCTTTTGCGGAACCCAAGTGTTAAACCGCCTGCTGGCGCTAAACATACCTTGTGACCCCGCTGGGTAGGTATAACTGTTGTCGTATAGATAAGTTTCGGTTGTAGATTGAATGCGGTACATACTATTTAGCTGCCACCGGGCTATTTTTTTGCTTTTGAATTGGATAGGACTGTAGTGGGGAGCATTTATTTCCGCGAGCACGGGGGAAGCCGCCATAGACGCAGCCAAAGTAAGTGCCAGAAGAATACCAGTAACCACATTCATGGAAGAGCCCAAGTTGTTATCATGGCTTGTAAACAACCAGAAACTACAAGCGATAGTGTGTTCGTTATTTAAGCATAGCTGCAAAAAATAAATGATGAAAATATTCTTTGCTGTTTTTTATTTGTTTCGTTGATTTTGCTATCCAAATAAAAAACGCCGCTAGTTTATACAAACACTTTTTTGCAAAGCGTTATATAAACTGAGCGGCGCATTTAAAAGCGTTATTTGGTTATCGAATTAAATCGATGCTTTTAACGCTTCTGCTTTATCTGTTGCTTCCCAAGGGAATTCGTCACGACCAAAGTGACCGTACGCAGCCGTTGGGCGATAAATAGGGCGCTCGAGGTCTAGCATTTGAATAAGTCCATAAGGGCGTAGGTCGAAATGTTCACGGACCAGTGCTACTAACGTTTTCTCATCTACCACACCTGTACCGAAGGTATCGATGCTGATAGACGTTGGCTCTGCCACACCGATTGCATAAGACACTTGGATTTCACAGCGCTTAGCAAGTCCTGCTGCAACAATGTTCTTAGCAACGTAACGACCCGCGTATGCTGCACTGCGGTCTACTTTTGATGGATCTTTACCAGAGAACGCGCCACCACCGTGACGGGCCATACCACCGTAAGTATCAACAATGATTTTACGACCAGTTAAGCCACAGTCGCCCATTGGACCACCGATAACGAATCGTCCCGTTGGGTTAATGTGAAAGCGTGTATTTCCATCAATCCATTCACTAGGCAGCACTGGCTTAATAATTTCTTCCATTACCGCTTCGCGAACTGTTTCAGTGCTCACTGAATCACAGTGCTGGGTTGAAAGCACAACTGCGTCGATGCCAACAGGCTTGTCGTTTTCATATTTGAAAGTAATTTGGCTTTTAGCATCTGGGCGTAACCAGTCTAGCTTACCAGATTTACGCACTTCAGCTTGTTTTTGAACAAGGCGGTGAGAGTACGTGATTGGCGCAGGCATTAGTACGTCAGTTTCGTCGCTAGCGTAGCCAAACATTAGACCTTGGTCACCAGCACCTTGTTCTTCAAGGCTTGCGCGATCAACACCTTGATTGATGTCAGGTGACTGTTTGCCAATAGCATTTAATACCGCACATGAATCAGCGTCGAAGCCCATATCTGAGTGCGTGTAGCCAATTTCTTTAACTGTTTTTCGGGTAAGCTCTTCAATATCTACCCATGCAGAGGTAGTTACTTCACCACCCACTAAAACCATACCGGTTTTTACATACGTTTCGCAGGCCACCCGAGCGCGAGGATCTTGTTCTAAAATAGCGTCAAGAACCGCATCTGAGATCTGATCAGCAATTTTGTCCGGATGTCCTTCAGACACTGACTCGGATGTGAATAAATGCGTGGCCATAAATGCTCCGTAAGCGTTAAATTATCAAAATAGTCGTATATTGTACTAAAACAAGTTATAAATACCAGTCTTTACTTCTAGACGTCTAAAAGTCTCTTCGTTACGAATAGTTGACACAACCCGATCACTTATAGGGTTATTCAGGTCGTAATTGTCGAAGTTAATGATGTATTTGTAAAACTAGGCGTCAGATATAACTGTTTTTGCTGTAATGGGAATACGTGATGGTCAGGGTATAGACCATTTTTTACTATGACTTTCACTATTGGCAATCAAAACCCATTGAACTGTAAGGTGGCATAGGTAAGAATAACGCCACATTCATTCGTATAAAGAAGTAGAGCGAACGCCTTACCTCTACGCTCGTCTAGCTTGCCTAGCCCGCTAAGATACGAAACAAAAGATACAAAATAAATCAGGAGACAACATGCCCTCTCGTCGTGAACTCGCCAATGCAATCCGTGCATTAAGCATGGATGCCGTTCAACAAGCTAAATCTGGTCACCCAGGTGCCCCAATGGGGATGGCTGATATCGCACAGGTACTATGGGGTGATTTCTTATCACACAACCCTGCAAACCCATCTTGGGCTAACCGCGATCGCTTTGTGCTTTCAAATGGTCACGGCTCGATGCTGTTGTACTCTCTTCTTCACCTTTCAGGCTACGAACTGCCAATTGAAGAGTTAAAGAACTTCCGCCAATTGCATTCAAAAACGCCAGGTCACCCAGAGTACGGTTATGCGCCAGGTGTTGAAACGACCACTGGCCCACTAGGCCAGGGTATCAGTAATGCTGTGGGCATGGCGCTTGCCGAAAAAGTACTAGCGGCACAATTTAACAAAGATGGTCACACTATTGTTGACCACCACACCTACGCATTCCTAGGTGACGGCTGCTTGATGGAAGGTATCTCACACGAGACCTGTTCACTAGCCGGTACACTAGGCCTTGGTAAGCTTATCGCGTTTTGGGATGACAACGGCATTTCAATTGATGGCGAAGTGGAAGGTTGGTTCACCGACGATACACCAGCACGCTTCAAGAGCTATGGTTGGGAAGTGATCGATGGAGTTGACGGTCACGATGCAGAGCAAGTAAAAGCCGCTATTGAAAAGGCACAGGCGAATACTGCGCAACCTACGCTTATTTGTTGTAAAACCACCATTGGTTTCGGCTCGCCTAATAAAGAAGGTACCGAGTCTTGTCACGGTGCACCACTAGGTGAGGACGAAATTGTCGCTACTCGCGAGAAGCTTGGCTGGAGCCATGGCGCGTTCGAAATTCCAGACGATATTTACGCTGGTTGGGATGCTAAAGAGAAAGGTTCAAACGCGGAAAGCGCGTGGAATGACGCTTTCGCAGCATACGAAGCCGCCTACCCAGAGCTTGCAGCAGAATTCAAACGCCGTGTAAATGGCGAGTTGCCAGCAGATTTCAGCGACAAAGCAGACGCTATCATCGCTGAACTTCAAGCTAACCCACAAAATATCGCGTCACGTAAAGCGTCACAAAATGCACTGAATGCGTTTGGTCCGCTACTTCCTGAACTATTAGGCGGCTCTGCTGACCTTGCAGGTTCTAACCTTACTATTTGGGAAGGCAGCAAAGGTGTTGAAGCGAACGATGCCTCAGGTAACTACATTTATTACGGTGTACGTGAGTTTGGTATGTCGGCCATGATGAATGGTATTGCCCTTCACGGTGGCTTTAAGGCATACGGTGCAACCTTCCTAATGTTTATGGAATATGCACGCAACGCGGTACGTATGGCAGCGCTAATGAAGCAGCCTGCAATTTTCGTTTACACCCACGATTCAATTGGTCTAGGTGAAGACGGCCCAACTCACCAGCCGGTGGAGCAGGTGGTTGCGCTACGAGCAACGCCTAACCTTGATAACTGGCGCCCTTGTGATCAGGTTGAGTCTGCTGTGTCGTGGAAGTCTGCTATTGAGCGCACTGACGGCCCAACAACGCTGATCTTCACGCGTCAAGGCTTAGCGCAGCAAGAAAGAACGGCTCAACAAGTTGCTGATATCGCGAAAGGTGGTTACGTACTTAAAGACTGCGAAGGTACGCCAGAGCTTATTCTTATTGCTACCGGTTCTGAGGTTCAGCTAGCCGTTGAAGCCGCAGCGAAACTAACCGAGCAAGGTAAGGCCGTTCGCGTAGTGTCTATGCCATCAACTGACGTATTCGACCGTCAGTCTGCTGATTACCGTGAAAGTGTACTACCTTCTAGCGTTGTTAAACGCGTAGCGGTTGAAGCGCTGTCTAAAGATAGCTGGTACAAGTACGTTGGCTTTAATGGCGCTATCGTGGGCATGGACACCTTTGGTGAATCTGCACCTGCTGGCGACCTGTTTAAGCACTTCAACATTACCACTGACGCTGTAGTAGAGGCAGCACTGTCTCTGTAAGAGGTAATAGATAAGCCTATGGTAAATATTGCCATAAATGGGTTTGGTCGTATTGGTCGTAACGTGTTGCGCGCGCTGTATGAAAGCGGGCGCAACAACGAATTTAACGTGGTGGCCATTAACGACATTGCTAAACCCGAAGGCATAGCACATTTACTTAAATACGATACCGCCCACGGGCGGTTCCGTTTTGATGTGGCCTTAGAAAATAACACGCTAAATGTCGCAGGCGACGATATTACACTGCTCGCGATAAGCGATATTAAAGACCTACCCTGGAAAGACTTGGGCGTTGATATTGTGCTTGAGTGTACGGGCAAGTTTGATGACAGAGCATCGGGGCAAGCACATTTAGATGCCGGCGCTGGCAAAGTGCTTTTCTCGTCACCCGGGTCACCAGATTTAGACAATACGGTCATTTTCGGAACCAATGAAGACACGTTGACCAGTGAACAAAAATTAGTCTCCAACGGCTCTTGCACCACAAACTGCATTGTTCCTGTTATCCAAGCGCTAGACGCTGCGTTCGGTGTTGAAAGTGGTACGATCACAACCATTCACGCGTCTATGCACGACCAGCAAGTTATCGACGCCTATCACGAAGATTTGCGCAGAACCCGTGCTGCAAGTCAGTCGATTATTCCCGTTGATACCCGACTTGCTGCCGGTATAGAGCGCATTCTGCCTAAGTTTGCGGGAAAATTCGAAGCCATTGCGGTTCGAGTGCCAACTATCAATGTTACTGCCATGGATTTAAGTGTAACGCTTCAATCTAAGGTAACGATTGAGCAAGTGAACCAAGCCCTTCGCAATGCAAAAGCGGGGCGTTTACAGGGTATTTTGGACTACACCGAAGAGCCTTTGGTGTCGGTAGATTTCAATCACGACCCTCACTCGTGTATTGTAGATGGCACACAAACAAGAGTCAGTCACAAACAACTGGTTAAAACACTAGTATGGTGTGACAACGAATGGGGTTTTGCAAACCGTATGCTCGATACCGCAAAAGTGATGTTCGACGCAAAATAAAGCATTGATGCTGCCAAGGGTTGGTAGCACCAGCCCGCGCAGCTTTCACAGTTAATTTGAGCGTGTCTTACCTTCAAAACACGCTCTACTGAATTTAAATTAACATAGGAAAGACGATGGCAATTCCAAGCATGAGCGATATGGCCCTAAAAGGTCAGCGCGTATTAATTAGACAAGATTTAAACGTGCCGGTAAAAGACGGCAAAGTAACTTCTGATGCGCGTATCAAAGCATCAATCCCTACGATTAAAGCAGCCCTAGACGCAGGTGCGGCAGTTATGGTGATGTCTCACCTTGGTCGTCCTACTGAAGGCGAGCCTGCAGACGAATTCTCTCTTCAACCTGTTGTTGATTATCTTAATGACGCCCTAGACGTACCGGTTAAGCTTGTAAAAGATTACCTAGATGGCGTGGAGCTTGCAGACGGCGAATTAGTTATCCTTGAAAACGTACGTTTTAATAACGGCGAAAAGAAGGACGACGAAACGTTAGCAAAACAGTACGCAGCACTTTGCGACATCTTTGTTATGGATGCGTTCGGTACTGCTCACCGCGCACAAGCGTCTACTCATGGCGTTGCTAAATTTGCACCAAAAGCCTGTGCTGGCCCATTACTTGCTGCAGAATTAGACGCACTTGGCAAAGCGCTAGACAACCCTAAGCGTCCAATGGTTGCTATTGTGGGTGGCTCTAAAGTGTCTACCAAGTTGACCGTGTTAAAAACATTGGCTGAAAAAGTTGACCAGCTGATTGTTGGTGGCGGTATTGCCAACACTTTCATTGCTGCTCAAGGCCATAATGTAGGTAAGTCACTAGTAGAGATGGACCTTACCGAGCAAGCCACGCAGCTTATGAATGAAGCGCAGGCGAATGGCGGTAATATTCCAGTACCTACAGATGTTGTCGTGGGCAAAGCGTTTGATGAGAATACCGAAGCGACGCTAAAAGTAGTCAGTGACGTTGCCGACGACGATATGATTTTTGATATTGGTCCAGACTCTTCAAAGGCGTTAGAGGACATTATCAAGAACGCGGGAACCATTGTATGGAATGGCCCTGTAGGCGTATTTGAATTTGAACAGTTCAGTGCTGGAACAAAAGCGCTGTCTGAAGCGATTGCGGCAAGCGACGCATTCTCAATCGCAGGTGGTGGTGATACACTAGCAGCAGTTGATAAATACGGGATTGCCGATAAGGTCTCTTATATTTCAACAGGTGGTGGCGCGTTCCTAGAATTCTTGGAAGGCAAAACACTACCAGCGGTAGCAGTACTAGAAGAAAAAAATAAATAAGCCTGGGCGCTGCATGTAAACGCAGCGTTTTAAAGCTCTAGATAGCTAAGGCCTAGTACAAACGTTACCCCATAAGTGTCACGCTCAGTAACAGCATTGTTGAGCGTGACCTTTTAATCGGAAACGATTACACCTGCGAAACAGTGAAGTACGCAGGCATAAATACCAACTTTATTACAGATGTGTTTACTTAAGGTGCTGGCATGCTGCGTCTGAGACAAACAGATCTTTAATAGAATTGGTATAACAATAAACCCTACACCTGTCTATTAAGGCAGTAATATACAAAAGGAGTGTTGCAATGGCATCACAAGCTCAGCAGGCAATGCTGGATAAACTGAAGACGCAAACCGGTTTTATTGCAGCGTTAGATCAAAGCGGCGGTAGTACCCCTAAAGCGTTGCGCTTATACGGCATCGAAGAGTCAGAGTATAGCTCAGACGAAGAGATGTTTAATCTTGTTCACGAAATGCGTACACGCATTATCACCAGCACCCCTTTTAGCGGCGAGCGCGTTCTTGGCGCAATCTTGTTTGAAAACACCCTTGATAGAGAAATTGAAGGCATGTCTTCTGCACATTTCTTATGGCAGAAGAAGCGCGTAATTCCGTTCCTAAAGGTAGATAAAGGATTAGCTGAAGAAAGCAACGGCGTGCAGGTAATGAAGCCAATGCCAGGTCTTGATGCACTGCTAGCTAAAGCGGTGGCGCAAGATGTATTTGGCACTAAAATGCGAAGTGTTGTTAAGCTTGCGAATCACCAAGGTATTAAAGACGTTGTTGCTCAGCAATTTGAAGTGGGTAAGCAAATTTTAGCCGCGGGCCTTGTTCCAATCATTGAGCCAGAAGTGGATATTCACAGTCCACAAAAAGCGGAAGCAGAAGCATTACTTAAGCTAGAGATTTTGACGCAGCTTAATCTGCTAAACGAAGGTCAGGAAGTCATGCTTAAGCTTACGCTTCCGACAGAGGCAAACTTTTATAAAGAGCTTGTTGATCACCCTCGTGTACTTAAAGTAGTGGCGCTATCTGGTGGCTATAGCCGCGAGGAAGCAAACGCGAAGCTGGCAGAAAACCAAGGTATGATCGCGAGTTTCTCTCGCGCACTGACAGAAGGCGTATCTGCACAGCAAACTCAAGAAGAGTTTGAAGCAACGCTTGATACTGCAATTGAAGGTATCTACCAAGCGTCTAAAGCTTGATCCTCTCCTTTTAAATTGATTGTAAAGAGCGCCTAATGGCGCTCTTTTTCGTTGTGCGGTTTTGTCACTTCCTATTCCATTTCGCTTTTGTCGATTCTGAAAACGTGCAATCGCTTATTGCCCGCGTTTACTAGCAAGAATGTTTCTTGTAAAAGCGTAATTGCCTGTGTAGCATAACGCCGCAATTTTCCTTATATAATTGAATTTCTGGAATAATCATCGGTGAATAATCATCAGTACATGAAGCAGTACACCATATACGCATTAATTGCGTTGTTGTTTACTTGCTTATCTGGACTTAAACAGGATTACAAGCCGATCACGTTCAAGCATCATTTTGATGCTTCTATCTCAGAATATTCCTTTGAATTTGATACTGAGGAAAGTGCACCGGAAGAGCCCGTCCCGCCACAAAATGTTGTGCTGGATTATCTTACGGACTCCTTCACGGATACCGCAAAACCACGTCCGCGTGGGCTTTTCAAAACATTCCTTAACTACGCAACGCCGTTAACCCGAGCGCCGCCTATTGCTTAGTTTTTTAGGTTTAGCGGTTATTGGCTACCTAAAAAACTCGTTAATTCGATATTCCTAACAACGCGCCAGCGCTTTGCTGGATGTTTTTGCGTGCTTAATTATCAGCGGTGAACCTATTTGCTGAAAGCGCGCTAGTGGCATGCTGTCTTTTTATAAGGCATGTCACGATTAGCCTTTTTATTACGAATTTACATTATGAGCAAAAAAGCACTTCTTGCAGTAAGCATTGTTACCGCACTATTAGGTGGGTGTGGCCATGAGGAACATGCTGCGCATCACGAAAAACTTCAATTCAACGTTACTCATCCCATCGTACAAGACACAACGCTGGTAAAAGAGTACGTCAGTCAGATACGTGCCATTCAACATATTGAAGTTAGAGCTATGGAAAAAGGCTATCTTCAATCGACCTTTGTTGATGAGGGACAAACGGTAGAACGTAGTCAGCCCATGTTTAAAATAATGCCTAACGTGTATGAAGCTGAACTACACCGCGCTGAAGCTGAGGCTAAAGCAGTCGAGATGGAGTACAAAAATACAAAGTCGCTTGTTGAACAAAACATTGTTTCTCCTAACGAACTTGCCGTCATAGAAGCACAGCTTCAAAAAGCTCAGGCTGAAGTTGAACTGGCAAAGACTCACTTAGCATTCACAGATATCAAAGCGCCGTTCACAGGCAAAATGGACCGACTGGAAGCTCGAACGGGAAGTTTGCTTGATGAGGGTGAACTGCTCACCACATTGTCTGATATCAGCACAATGTGGGTGTATTTCAATGTGCCTGAATCAGAGTATTTAAAGTACGCGCAGAACAGCGCATCAAATGATCAAACGTCAGTGCGATTAAAGCTTGCCGATGGCAGTATTTACGCGCATCAAGGCGTGATAGATGCCATTGAAGCTGATTTTGATAATCATACCGGTACCATTGAAATGCGTGCGTCTTTCCCTAACCCAGACCAACTGCTAAGACATGGGCAGACCGGTAATGTCATGGTGGATATTGCCTATCCGGATGCTTTAGTTATTCCTCAGAAAGCCACATTCGAAATTCTCGATCAAAGCTTTGTGTATGTGCTGGATAGCGAGAACAAGTTAGCAACCCGCCACATTAACATCGCTGCAGAACTCCCTAACATCTATCTGGTTTCAGACGGACTAGCGCCGGACGACACTATTTTGATTGAAGGACTGCGAAGAGTTTCGAACGGCGATGAGATAGAGCCTGAACTTATTTCAGCCAGCGACACATTAGCTGAACTGTCACTGCACGCAGAATAAGGGGGCGCTATGTTTGGAGTTTTTATTAAACGTCCAGTGATGGCCATCATGCTATCGCTGATGATTATATTTTTGGGCGTGTTGTCGGTGTTTAGCCTGCCCACGTCACAGTTTCCAGATATTGCTCCGCCGCGAGTGCTTATTTCTCTGGCATATCCCGGTTCGAGCGCTGATGTATTGGTGAAGTCATCGCTGGTTACCATCGAGCGTTCAATCAACGGTGTGCCGGGCATGAAGTACATCGTGTCTGATGCGACCAGCGCGGGTGAAGCCACCATTCAAGTTATCTTCGATTTAGATGTAGATCCGAATCAGGCTCTAATTAATGTGAAAACGCGGCTTGACCAGATCATGAACCGGCTGCCCCAGCTCGTGCAGTTAGAAGGGGTGGTACTAGAGCGGGTTCAGCCTAGCATGTTGATGTACATAAACGTTTATAGCACGGACAAAACGGCTGATGAAAAGTTTCTGTACAACTATTCCAATATCAACCTTATCCCAGAGATACAGCGGGTAAACGGTATTGCCAGTGCAAAAATATTGGGAAGTCGCCAGTACGCCATGCGAATTTGGTTAAAGCCTGATCGCATGCGTGCTTACAATGTTTCTGTAGATGAGATCATGGAATCGATAGACGAGCAAAGCTTGATTGGGCGCCCTGGGCGACTTGGCAGAAGCTCAGGCATTACTGCTCAGTCCAAAGAATACGTGCTTATTTACGAAGGACGTTACGACGAGCCTGAAGAATATAAAAATATCATTATTCGCGCCGATTCCGACGGTCGCTTGCTCAAATTAGGTGATATTGCCGATGTTGAGTTAAGTAGTGAATTTTTCGATATTTATTCGAACAAAGACGGATATCCTTCCGCTGCCATAGTACTTAAGCAGAACTACGGAAGCAGTGCCAACGAGGTTATTTCTCAGGTGAAAGCCACTATGGCTGAACTAGAAAAAACGTTTCCAGAAGGCATGAAGTACGAAATCAACTACGATGTTTCCAAGTTTCTAGATGCCTCTATTGAACAAGTGCTGCATACCTTGTTTGAAGCCTTTATTTTGGTTTCCTTGGTGGTGTTCATCTTTCTGGGTGACTGGCGCTCCACATTGATCCCGCTTCTTGCTGTGCCGGTTTCACTGGTAGGGACGTTTTTCTGCATGCAGGCCACAGGGGTGAACATAAATCTTATTACTCTGTTCGCATTGGTACTAGCTATAGGGATTGTGGTGGATAACGCTATTGTTATCGTGGAGGCCGTTCACGCGAAAATGGAAGAGAGCAGCAGCCTAACCCCTTATATGGCGACCCAACAAGTACTGGGTGAAATGGGGGGAGCTATTATCGCAATTACACTTGTGATGACGGCGGTTTTTGTGCCCCTTATTTTTATGACGGGCCCGGTAGGTGTCTTCTATCGCCAGTTCTCTATTACCATGTCATCGTCAATTATCATCTCGTGTATTGTTGCGCTTTCATTAACGCCAGTGCTGTGTGCGATGTTGCTTAAAAACCCACATTCACACACAAGAAAGGCAACGCCATTAAGCAAGTTTATTGATGGATTTAACTATTATTTCAATAAGTTAACCGGTCGTTATACAGGCATTATTAAAGCTATCGTTACACGCCGGAGTGTTACTGTAGTGCTGCTTGCGGGCTTTGTGGTAAGTACCTTTGGCGTTAATCAGGCATTACCTACAGGCTTTATTCCCGGTGAAGACCAAGGGCAAATCTATGCCATTATTCAAACACCGCCAGGCAGTACCCTTGAAGCGACGAATACAGTAGCGCGAGAGCTGCAAAGCTTGGCGCTGGACGTTGAAGGCGTCTCCTCGGTGTCCTCTCTTGCTGGCTATGAAATTCTCACGGAAGGACGAGGTTCAAATGCTGGTACCTGCTTGATTAACCTTGAAGATTGGGCTAATCGCGAACAGTCGGTACGTGACATTATTGAAGAACTAGAAGCCAAAACACACCACTTAGGTGCAGTGATTGAGTATTTCGAACCGCCTGTTGTGCCGGGTTATGGCGCGTCGTCGGGGTTATCATTTCGTTTACTCGATAAAACCAACACGACCGACTATCAAGAGTTCGACCAAATCAACAAAGCCTTCATGGAAGAACTCGGTAAACGTGATGAGCTAAAAGGTTTATTCACGTTTTACGCGGCCGATTATCCTCAATACAAAATTGAGATAGATAACCAAGCTGCAATGCAGAAAGGGGTATCTATTGGCGCGGCCATGGAGAATTTGAATATTCTTATTGGTAGTACTTATGAGCAAGGCTTCACGCGCTTTAATAACTTCTTCAAAGTGTACACACAAAGTGCACCGGAATATCGTCGTTATCCCAGTGACTTATTGGGTTACTACGTGAAAAACGAAGAGGGTGAAATGGTGCCTTACTCGGCCTTTATGAAGCTGATTAAAACCCAAGGCCCCAATGAAATTACACGCTACAACCTTTATACCTCGGCAGCAATTCGTGCAGAGCCTGCAGCAGGGTATACCTCGGCGCAAGCGATAAAAGCAGTTGAGGAAGTAGCGGCTGCAACCCTGCCAAAAGGATATGACATAGGTTGGGAAGGCTTGTCATTTGACGAGGCTAAACGAGGCAATGAAGCCATCGTTATCTTTGCCGTAGTATTGTTGTTTGTATATATCGTGCTGGCATCACAATACGAAAGTCTGCTTCTACCTTTTGCAGTCATTCTTTCACTACCTACCGGTATTCTCGGCTCATTCCTGTTTCTAAAAGGAATGGGGCTGGCCAACGACGTTTATGCGCAGCTTGGCTTAGTTATGCTGGTTGGGTTACTCGGCAAAAATGCCGTGCTTATTGTGGAATACGCAGTGCAAAAAAATCAGCAGGGCTTATCGATTGCTGACGCAGCTGTTGAAGCGGCCAAACAGCGCTTCCGTCCAATCCTAATGACATCGTTCTCGTTTGTAGCAGGGCTAATTCCGCTTGTTATTGCAACGGGGGCAGGCGCAGTGGGAAATAGAACTATTGGTGCTTCTGCCTTAGGCGGTACTTTGTTCGGCACTGTTTTTGGTGTGCTGGTTATTCCTGGGCTTTACTACTTGTTCGCCAAACTTGAAGAAGGTAAGTCATTAATCAAAAACGAAGATCATGTCCCTCTTACTGAAACTTACCACTATAACGATGAGGTGCTAAGCGATGATAAATAAAAAGCGATTTACTTATAAGCCGCTGTGGTTAGCGCTTAGTAGTGCGTTGTTAGTAGAGGCATGTGCCATCCCTACCATTGAAACGCGAAACCCTAATCTAGATTTGCCAGAGCAGTTTAACGCGAAAGTTTCGCAAGTGGATACTCAGGCTGGTCAAGGGATTAACCAGAGTACACAAGCAAATATTCAATGGAGAGAGTGGTTTAACGACCCTACGCTTTCTGCGCTGGTGGAAACGGCGGTTAAGAACAACCAAGAGGTGTCTATATTAATTCAACGCATTAATATGGCGTCGAATGAAGTGTATGCACGAGAAGGGGAATATTTGCCTCGACTCTCTGCGGGGGTAGCCGCTGAAACCGAAAAGGTAGGCGAATATACCCGGGAAGGCGCAGTAGAAGAACAGTTAAATATCAAGGAGGATAAAGAATTTCCCGACCCGCTGGCAAACTTAAAGCTAGGCCTTAATGCGTCGTGGGAAATTGACGTTTGGCATAAGCTGAGAGATGCGTCTAAAGTGGCCTCGCTTGAATACTTGGCGTCGGTTGAAAGTAAGAACTTTTTCGTTACCCAGTTAGTATCTGAAGTTGCGCGTACTTACTATGAACTGCTGGCGCTAGATAACAAGCTAGAGAATCTTGACTCAACCATTTCGCTACAGCGTAATGTTATTCACACTATTAATGCGTTGAAAGAATACGGGCGGGCGTCATCGCTACCCGTTGCGCGCTTTAACGCGGAAGTGAAGAAAAACGAGAGCGAGCGTTACTTGATTGAGCAGGAAATCCTAGAGAAAGAGAACACGCTCAATCTGTTATTAGGACGCACTCCACAGCCCATTCAAAGGGACAGTAACGTGTTACTCAGCGCCGAGATAATAAGCCCGCAGGTGGGTGTACCCTCTGCGCTATTAGACAATCGCCCGGATATAAAACAAGCTGCACTCACGCTCCAGGCAGCAGAGTTAAATATCGATGTGGCTAAAGCCAACTTCTACCCTTCTTTTGAGCTAAAAGCAGGGTTAGGTTTATCGGCGTTTGATAGTCGCTACTTGTTTAATGTGCCTGAGTCATTGGCATATTCATTATCTGGTGATGTTTTTGCGCCATTAATAAACCGCAGGGCGATTGAAGCGGTTTACCAAAATGCCAGCGCCGAACAAATTGAAGCGGCTTACGAATATGAACTGACCGTTTTAACGGCGGTAGCTGAAGTAACTAACAGTTTATCGAAGCTCGATAATTTGGAGAAAAGTGCTGAAGCAAGGCGACATCAAATTGCTTCACTGGAACAGTCGATTGATATTGCCAATAGGCTTTTCTCGTCAGCTCATGGTGAATATTTAGAGGTGCTGCTTGCACAGCGAGAAGCACTGGAAGCGCGTAGCGAGTTTATAGAAACCCGTCAGCAGCAAATGGCCGCACTGGTCGATTTGTATCAGGCACTCGGAGGCGGATGGCAATCTTAAAATCAAAAGGAGAGCGCTCGCTCTCCTTTTTTTCGCCTTTATCAAAAGCTGGCGGTGAATTTCAGACTCAACGTGTGACAAAAGCAGAACGCATGCGGTGTTAAATGTTAACGCGTAAAGTTAAAGCGGGCAAAAAAGCGCTCAGCTTCGTCACTATCAAAATCATAGCCATTATTCGTCATCGCTTCTAAAGCATCTTCTACCGTTTCGTAAAAGCCATAAGGAACCTCGGCAGCGTCGTAGCACTGAGAAATCTGATGCTTAGTTGTCAGCATAATGTCGGTATCTAATATGACCACGGCAAGAAACGACAGGCCGCGGGTTTTTCTTACCCGAGTTTGTTTTACAAAAATATCAAAGGTGGAAGGGGGCATCAGGCTTTCACCGTAAAGACAGCTTACTTGTGCCCATTTAGTGCCCTTTTCGAATTTTGAAATGTCAGAAGACATCTTTACTACGCCATTTCTCATGGTTTCGTCATTCCACGGTCCGCGCGCTGAGAAGAGCAGCAACTGACCGCTTACGCTACATTCAAACTCGCCGTGTGGATTATTCATGGGCATTACCTTTAAGCCTTATATAGAAGTTAGCACTTTACTGCTATCACGCAACTAACCATTCGGCTAAAGCCAGCGCCCCTGTGTACTGCGCTTAATCGCCTAGCGATGTCGCTCAACGTTTAATCTTTATTGGCTGAATATATTCAGTAATATGGAGACGATAATTGCATCACTACAACGTGATCACCCCATAAAAAAGAACGGATAAGAACAAATAGATTAAGGTGAGATATGTCTTTTACGAGAAATCACAGGTACCCGTCAGTCAAAAAACGGTTTGCTATATGGGCTGCACTATTTAGCGTAGGCACGCTAGCTATGCCATCCACAGCGCTTGCAAGCAATGAGAGAGAATCTCTTACTACCGACTCTGAACGCTATTTTAAATCGGAAGATATTTTTAATTTGGAATACGTGAGCGAAGTTCAGGTGTCGCCAAACGGTAAATATGTTGCGTATGTGCGCCGTTCAAACGACATTATGTCGGATAGCAGTCGAGCGAACGTATGGCTAGCGTCGGTTGATGGAAAGTCACACCGCCCCTTACTGTCGTCGAAAAAGAGTTACTATTCTATTCGCTGGTCACCTGACGGTAGCCGATTGGCTTACCTTTCTAATGAAGAAGGTAAACCGCAATTGTATGTGCGTTGGATGGATACAGGGCAAACGGCACTCGTAACAAATGTCACCTCAAACCCAAGTAACATCACTTGGTCGCCAGATGGTAAGCATATTGCTTTCACTATGAGCGTTGATGCCAAGGAAAAGCCGCTAGACATTAAAATGCCTAAAAAGCCTGACGGTGCAAAGTGGTCTCCTAGCTTTCAATATATTACCAAAGCGCGCTATCAAGCCGATGGCCGAGGCATTCTTGAACCTGCTTACACCCATATTTTTATTGTTCCTGCTGACGGAGGCACAGCACGACAGCTTACTTCAGGGAACTATCACCACAATGGGCGCTTAAGTTTCTCTCCTGATAGCGACAAAATCTATTTCTCTGCCAACCGCAGTGACAATTGGGAGTATGAGCCTGTTGAGGGGGACATCTTTTCTGTGGATATGATGGGTAATATCGCACAGCTTACCAACGACAAAGGCCTTGAATCATCGCCTGTCGTATCGCCTGACGGAAAGCACATTGCTTACGCACGCCGCGATGACGAAAAAGTGATGTACAAAAATAGCTATTTGTATGTGATGAAGAGCGATGGTACAGATGCTCAAAATTTAACAAAAGACATTGATAATTCAGTGTCTAACTTTCACTGGAAAGATAATAAGCACGTTTATTTTCAGCAGTCGGTTCGCGGTTTAGCGCAGGTAGATGTGGTATCGCTATCGGGCAGAGTTAAAGCCGTAGCTAATGGGCTGGGCGGTACTACGTTAGGACGGCCTTATGTGTTTGGCACCTATCACGCTGTTGATGATGTAGTGGCGTATACCAAAGGACGTACCGATCGCCCCGCTGATTTATATGTCACTACGCGAAACGAGCGACAGCTTACTGCACTAAACGAAGACGTTCTAGGTCATAAGCAACTTGGCGAAGTAAAAGAAATTGTCTATCCGTCTTCTATTGATGGCGAAGAAATCCAGGGGTGGTACATTCTGCCGCCAAACTATGACAGCTCGAAAACGTATCCGCTTATCTTGGAAATTCACGGCGGACCTAATCTCGCTTATGGCCCTGTCTTCACGGCTGAGCTGCAGCGCATGGCTGCAGAGGGCTACGTGGTGTTTTATGATAATCACAGAGGTAGTACAGGTTATGGAGAACGCTTTGCATTGCTACTTCAAGGGAAATACAGTTCGGAATATGACTTCTCAGACCATATGTCGGGCGTAGATGCACTTATTGAAAAAGGCATCGCTGATCCAGAGCGACTGTTTATTACTGGTGGTTCAGCAGGCGGCATTGCATCAGCCTATGCTATTGGCCTTACTAACCGATTTAAAGCAGCCGTAGTCGCTAAACCCGTTATCAACTGGTTATCGAAAGTGCTGACTGCCGATTCAGGTCTATATCAAATCCCTTTCCAATTTCCGGGTATGCCTTGGGATAATGTAGAGCACTACTGGAAGCGCTCACCGCTATCGCTAGTAGGCAATGTAACGACCCCCACCATGCTGATCACGGGAGTGGAGGACAAGCGCACGCCAATGTCTGAGACCGAGCAGTTCTATCAAGCGTTAAAGATTCAAAAGGTTGATAGCGTGCTGGTAAAAGTACCTGGATCGCCCCACGGGATTGCTTCTAAGCCATCTAGAATGATTGGTAAAGTTGAAAATATCTTGGCGTGGTTTAAAAAATACGACAGCGTGCAGTCACAAAGTACGCAAGTTGAAGCTCAATAATTAGTGTGCTGAGAC
The DNA here is from genome assembly GCF_037029575.1 of Alteromonas sp. CH_MED4-4. Lineage (NCBI taxonomy): Bacteria > Pseudomonadati > Pseudomonadota > Gammaproteobacteria > Alteromonadales > Alteromonadaceae > Alteromonas > Alteromonas sp. CH_MED4-4. Next base: position 115,876 of record NZ_JAYMEU010000013.1, read on the forward strand.
TAAGTGGGGCTAATGCGCCGACTCAATCGGTTCAAGGCCCCATTTTTTTAGTATTCGAGTATATTCGCCATTCGCTTTTAAAATCGAAAGCGCGATTGTGAGTGGCGCTGTTTGTCTATTCCACCGCGGGATGTAATTGCTCGATATCAGGAACAACTGTGAGTTTTAAATCAAGCGCTTTCCAGTAGTGGCTTTCTCGTAGCAGGTCAGCTGAGATAATAGGTTTTTCATCTAACCAGCCATCGGGGAAGGTAATGGTCAGTTCGTTCTTTTCTACATTAACAACGAGGTCAGGTACAAAACCCTCTTGGCGTTTAATATTAAGCAGTACACCCAAACGCAGTAACGCGATTAAATGCTTAACCGACTGCTCATCGAAAAGATTAAATGCGGGCAATTCATTGGTTCGAATTTTCTTTCTATGGAATCGCACGAGCGTAGCTAGCAGTAATTGTTGTTCCTGCGTAAACCCAGGCATGTCCACATTACCAAGAATATAGGCGCTGTGTTTTTGTATGCCTCGAGAGTTAATTTGCATGCCGACTTCGTGAAGTAAAGCTGCCCAGCCGAGCATGCTTTTAAAGTCACGCCCTTTAAGTTTCCACGCTTTTTCAACATCGTTGAAAAGTGAAAGGGTTGTATTGAGCACCATAGTGGCTTGGGACGTATCTACATCGTAGCGGGTTGCCAAACTACTCGCGGTTCTGCCGCGAATATCAGCGTGATGAAGCTCATCTTCCATCTGATAAAGTACGCCTTCGCGCAAGGCGGCAGGCGAGTACACCAAGCCTTCAATCTCTAGGGCTTTGAAAACGGCGATAAGAATAGCGAGGCCGCCAGCAATAACCACACGACGATCTTCACTTAAATCTGGGTAGCTTAATTTGTCTATATGCCCTGCGCTTATGAATTGCTTCATTAAATTGCGCAAACTTTTAAGTGTCACCGGAATATCGTGGCCATTAGGTCTGTCTTGCTGACAAAGGGTGAACAGCGAACGAATGGTACCCGACGTACCGATACACTGGACCCAGCCCAGTCTGCGATATTTATTGTCTATTAACTCAAGCTCTTGCTGTGCAGCCGTGATAGCGCGATCAAAGGCTTTTGGCTTTAGCTCACCGTCAGGGAAAAACCGTTTGGTATAGCTCACGCAGCCCATTTGAAGGCTGCGGCAAAGTAAAGGCGTAAAACCTTCGCCAATAACGAACTCAGTAGAACCACCGCCTATATCAATAACCAGCTGTTGGCCGTCGGAGTGGTTAGTATGTGCAACGCCTGAATAAATAAGTCGCGCTTCTTCTACACCAGAAATGACTTCTATAGGGTAGGGAAGGATATCTTTTGCTGCGCTGATAAAATCGCGGGCGTTACGCGCCCTGCGCAACGTATGGGTGGCGACAATTCTCACGGAGTCGGGCTCAAAACCTTTCAGGCTCTCTGCTACTACTTTTAGCATAGCAAGCCCACGCTCCATCGCTTCATCAGACAAGATATCGTCGTCGCTAAGTCCTTCGGCCAAGCGAACTTTTTGTTTAACTCTATGCAGAATCTGCACAGACCCAGCAACAATGCGTGCTACTACTAAGTGAAAACTATTTGAGCCAATGTCTAGTGCTGCGACTTTATTGACTTCGCGGGTTTCCACGTCATTAAAAACTGATTCGTGCTGGGTCATGTACTAATTTTCTATCCTACAAAGTGTCTTCTAGCTTCTTCAAATAGTCATAAATTTCTATCTGAGAACGAAGTTTTTTACGATTTCCCCTGCGAACGTACTTGTTGCTCTGATCCTTGTCAATCACTCGAGCCTTCAGGGTATCTTTAAATTGTAGCTCCATTATATCAACAATGCGCTGTTGAAGACCTTTATCATACACTGGACAACCTACTTCAATGCGGTTGTCCATGTTACGGGTCATCCAGTCGGCAGAAGAGATATACACTTTTCTATCGCCGCCACCTTCAAAAATCATCACGCGAGGGTGTTCGAGAAATCTATCAACAATAGAGATAATTTCGATGTTTTCGCTTATTCCTTTTATCCCCGGATTAAGTGAGCACATACCGCGCACTATACCGCGGATCTTAACCCCCGCCTGGCTAGCCCGGTACAAATCATCAATGAGTTCTTTATCAACAAGGTTGTTAATTTTGAAAGTGATTTGTGCCTTTTGGCCTTGGTTCAAATGCTGAATTTCTTGACGAATTAACGACTGAATTTTGGTTCTGGCGTTTAATGGCGATATTTGAAGATGCTGGAACTTGTAGCGTCGGTAAGGGTATTGAATAAGATCGAATACCGCCACGCCTTCATCGGCGAGTTCTTGATTACGGGTGAATAAGCTGTAGTCGGTATAAATCTTTGCTGTTTTCTCGTTGAAGTTACCCGTACCGAAATGCGCATAGTTCACCAAACTGCCCCGTTCTTCACGGGTCACAATACAAAGTTTAGAGTGAATTTTAAGAGTAGGCACGCCAAGTACAACGCGTATACCTGCATCAGTCATGCGCTTAGACCATTCGATATTTGCCTCTTCGTCAAAACGGGCGCGAAGTTCTACCACAACGGTTACTTTTTTGCCGTTGTCTACTGCGTCAATCAACGAGTTTACAATGCGTGAATTACTGGCAACACGATAAATATTAATACGTATGGTTTTAACATTCGGGTCGAAAGCCGCCTGACGCAAAAACTCGGTGAAGTGTAGGAAGCGGTGGTACGGGTAGTACAGTAGTATGTCTCGCGCAGTAATGGCATCGAAAACGGTGTTGTACTTAGAGAATGCCTTGCTGTCGATAGCAGGCAGCGGCGTATGCTCTAAATATTCTCGACCCACATTAGGGAAGCCAATAAAGTCTTTAAAGTTACGATAGTGCCCAGCAGCGTGCATGGTATCTAGCTTGGTTATCTTAAGTCGCTTGCGCAAGTCAGATTTCATGTCCTCTGGCATGTTCGTGTCGTAGATAACACGCACAGGCTCAGCGATAAGGCGCTGCTTCATACTTTCAGACATCTTTTCAACGAAGCTTTCGTCAATTTCTTCGTTGATAGAATATTCCGCATCACGCGTCATTTTAAACGAGAATGCTTCAATTTCGTCGAACTTCACGAAACCGCGGAAAATGTCTTCGATACACAGCTGAATCATGTCATCGAGCATAATAATGCTCTTCTTCTTGCGGCTTTTTTGCGGTGGGATCAGCATAAAGCGCGACATTTCAGAGGTAGGAACCTGAATAACCGCAAATTTAGGATTGCGGTCCTTTCTTCTAAGCGCCACATATAAATACACCGACGTACCGTTCAAACGGCTAAGTAGGTCGGTCTTCTTATCTATTAAAATAGGTGCAATGTGACGCAGTGCTTTGTTAACGAAGAAGTTGCGTACCCACTGCTTTTGATAATCGTCTAAATCGTCTTTTCGAAGAATATGTATGTTGTAGCGAGCTAGGGACTTAACCACATCCTTATGAATTTGGTCGAACTTTTCAGAAAGCTGGACGACCTTTTTCTGAATAAGCGCCATAAGAGCGGTTTGGCGTTCAGCTTCCTCTTCATTGCCGTCATTTTGCGCAATGGTAATTTGTCGTTTCACGTCAGCGGCGCGCACGCGATAAAACTCATCTAGGTTATTTGAGTAAATACCAAGAAAACGAATTCGCTCCACGGCGGGATTGTTTTTATCTGCGGCTTCTTGCAATACGCGTTCGTTAAACGCAAGCCAGCTTAATTCTTTGGGATAATATAAAACGTCGTTATCCATAATGTCTCAATTCACGTTCATAAAAATGGTCAAAGACTGCCATCAGTCAGTGACACTACTGTGACAACACGTATTCTGGTGCAAGTGCGCACGCATTGCGTTGTGGTTATTCCATTAACTTTCAATATGATAAGTTCGTAATTGTGATGCGCGGATAGTGTATGGCACCACAAATACGCCCTTGTTTTTATCGCTTCGCGGTAATATCCACCACCAAATCGTTAGCCAACGACTCCAGTGAGTCTTGCAATGCGCCGTCGTCAAAATCTTCTGGCACCGCAATTTCTGCTTTTGCTTTGAAAATCAGGCTGCCCCAGTTAGGCGCGCTTTCACAGTGTGAAGCAAAGGTGAGAATATTCAAATTGAACTGGTTTAAAACAGAGGTAAGCTCTTGGACAATACCGGTTTTGTCATTGCCCATTACATCAACCGTCAATTTGGTGGTGTTGTTATTTTCACTGCTAGCTACCGCTACAGATTGCACCGACAAATCTTTAATGGCGTCTAGCGCATCGATTAAGCCCTGTTTGTTCTCATCGGCAACATGTACTTCTACAAAACCGGTGAACATTCCCGCCATATGCGCAAAGCTCGACCCTTGCCAGTTGCCCTCATGTTTGTATACACACTTAGCCAGTGCGTCTACTAAACCCGGCTTGTCTTTACCCATAATGCTTATAACCAATGATTGCATACGATGCTCCTTATTGGGCGTGTAGAGAAAAACTTTGATCGTCTTCCTGTTGGGTAATACCATAGGCGCAGAGTAGGTTGCGCGAAGGTAATGCTTTAAACTTTCACTTGCTATTAGCATAACAAAACTTACACTGCTCACCAGTGCAATTTAGGGTTATTCTTCTTAAAAATGAAGAATTTCGAAAATAAGAATTACTAAACAGCCGCATGACTTTCGACAGCAACAGCACAAACAAAAAACGCCAGCGAAGCGACAGGTGGTCACGCTATGTAGTGACCGGCTTCGGCGGCCTTGTTTTGTTGACGTTAGTTATTCTTATTACCCATCTAATCAGCCAAGCTCTGCCGTTGGCATATACCCCTAGCTTAAATCATCTGTTGAGCTTGAAAACGTCAGATAATGAAAAAATTATCAGCGCAGGCGACATCATTAACAGTCAGCCAATGCTGGTTAGGAAGTCTGACTGTCGATTGGGATTAAAGTTGCTTAAAGGCGATGCTCTGGTAAGTAATCACGATTACATCCGCCCTTGTGAGCATAGACTGTCTTCCCACAGTGTGATGGGAGAGAACTATATCGTAGACGTTTCTCCCAACGCCCAAGTGAGAGTTTTACCGGTTAGATCGTTCAACATGACCGACGGTAGCGCAGAGGATATTGCCACAAGTACACCGCAAGCAGCGTTGTCGAACAGCATTACGTTCGCGCTTCCCAAAGATGAGTGGGAGAGACGCAGTGACTGGAGCATTGCACTGTCCTCAAAATGGGCAGTGGTTTCTATCGTTCAAGACAATAAAGTGTTTATCCGTTGGGTAAATCGGCTTCGCCCTACACAGGTGGTGGATAAACGGTTTCATAATATAGACAGACTCGTATTGTTACCCGGCAGTCAGAGCGTGTTACTCCAAGTGGATGATGCCCTTTTCCTAAATAGGCTCACGGATGAAGGTGCGTCACTACTGCCAATAGCAGGAAACATCACAGCGTCATTAGATGAGAAGATTGTATTTCCGCTTGCTAAAGACCGCACCTTTTTCCTAATGAACAGCAATACACAGACACTTACTCGCTGGGTGCTGAGCAAAAGCGATAAAGGCCTTACCTTTGAACAAACCTACCAAGTAGCGTTACCAGGAGAGAACGTTAAGGATGTGGCAGAACATGCCAGTATGAACTTAGTGGCTGTGCTGACCGATAAAGCAAGAGTGTTGTTGGTAAACCGTGTATCAGGCGATGTAGTGGCATCACAACAGATAGAGCGTTCTGCTGAGAATATCATTTGGTACGGCAATAAGCTTTATGGCTATTCAGATAGCACCTTATCAGTATGGGAAGGCAGGCACTTAAGCGGCGTTACTACATGGGCCTCTCTGTTTGAACCGCAGCACTACGAAGGGTATGAAACGGAAGAAACCGTATGGCAAACCACCAGTGCCTCTGATTTCCAAGAGGCAAAATTTAGCTTAACGCCGCTATTAATAGGCAGTATTAAAGCCTCTCTTTTAGCACTGCTTATTGCTATTCCGGTTGCTATCGGTGCCGCAATTTACACCGCGTTTTTTGCTAAAAGCCGCCTTCGCAACGTTATTAAGCCGGCTATCGAATTGCTCGAAGCGATTCCCAGTGTACTTATTGGCTTCATCGCAGCCATTTGGTTATCGCCAAAAGCTGAGCAGTTTTTATTTTCCTTTGCCTTTTTCCTAATCGTTATCCCTTTTGTACTTATTGTCGTTGCCCTGGTACAGCGCCCTGTTGCGGAATACTTACCAAAGAAGCTAAGACACGGAGCAGAGCTACTATTTGCTATAAGCGGAGTGTTCCTTTTGGGTTTTATTAGCGTGGAGTATGCGCCTTCGCTTATTTTCTCGATAATGGGGGTAGACGGGTCTACAATGCTTGCGGCCGAGTCCGATAGTCCCATCGGGAAAACGACTATAGTGGTAGCGTTAGCGTTAGGTGTGGCCATATCACCTAGTATCTATTCCCTTGCTGAAGATGCCATAAACGGCGTTCCAAATGATTTAAAACACGCCTCTTTTGCTTTAGGCGCCACACGACTACAGACCTTACTTCATGTTGTTCTTCACGTTGCACTACCGGGTATTGTTGCCGCGATTATGCTAGGTTTCGGCCGCGCGTTTGGTGAAACTATGATAGTCCTTATGGTGACGGGGAATACGCCAATCTCCAGCTGGGGCTTGATAGAAGGTTTGCGAGCACTTACTGCTAACTTGGCAATTGAACTTCCAGAAGCAGATGTATCATCGGCGCACTATCAAATTCTATTTTTCACCGCGTGTATTTTGTTCCTGTTTACCTTCTTGGTAAACACCATGGCAGAGCTATTGCGACAGCGTATAAGAAGTAGGGCGTACTATGGTTAATCGAACAACGTTTGGGTTAAGTGCGGTACAGCGTCAATCGTTAGTCATTAGCTTAACGGCTTTTTTCACCAGCCTGCTGCTTATTGCGCTAGTTAGCGTTCTTATACTTATTAGTTTTCGAGGTACGGCATATTTTTGGCCAGAACCCATCTATACGGTTACCGGTACGCATCAAGACGGCACAAGGTTTTCGGTGCTTGCGAACCTATTTGATGAATCAACAAATGAGGATGTGACACTTAAATTCTCAGATGCTCAGCATCCTTATGGCTTTCAAATCCAGTTATCTCGAGAGGAAATAGAGACTTCTCTACTTGCAAACCAAAGCGCAGAAATAAAACTGTTAGACGGCAGGCGTGTGTTGGCAATTCCTGAATACATCGTCGTGCCATCTAAACCGCCTCAACCTCTTGGTAACATTGATATTGTGCTAGAGGAAGTGGCTCAAATAAGCGCTCAAATTGAAGATTTAAATACGCAACACCTTGCACCTATTCACGAAGCGCTATCTCAATTTGATAAACGTAATGTTGTTGCCGACGCGCCAGCAAGAGAGCGTTTAGTGGCATCGTTTGACGAATACCAAAAGCGTGTGGAAGCGTTAGAAGCAACACGAGCCGAATATACCTTATTGGTAAGTTTTGCTGACGAAACGCCGTTTGTTATTCCCATATCTAGTATTCAAGATGTAGATTTTGTCAGTCGTCTAAGTACATGGGAAAAGTGGCAGGTGGCGTTTTCGGAAATCGGTGTTTTTCTTACCGATTCCCCTAAACAAGCGAATACCTCAGGTGGCGTCTTCCCTGCGTTGTTTGGCACTGTACTCATGGTATTCTTAATGACCATCATCGTAACGCCCTTTGGTGTATTAGCCGCTATTTACTTGAGCGAATATGCACCTAACACGGCGCTTACCACCATTATTCGTGTCAGTGTAAGCAACATGGCAGGTGTACCTTCTATTGTTTACGGCGTATTCGGCCTTGGTTTCTTTGTTTATACCTTGGGCGGCAGTATTGATGAGCTATTGTTTAGTGACACACTGCCAGCACCCACAATGGGAAGCCCTGGCGTTTTCTGGGCTGCCTTAACCATGGCAATTTTGACCTTACCTGTAGTGATTGTGGCGACTGAAGAAGGTTTGCGCAGGGTGCCGGAAGGATTGAAAGCGGGCAGTTACGCATTAGGGGCTACCAAAATTGAGACTATAGTGCGTACCGTATTGCCTATTGCGTCTCCGGGTATTATGACTGGCGTAATTCTGGCGATTGCGAGGGCGGCAGGTGAAGTAGCGCCACTTATGTTAGTGGGTGCGGTCAAGTTTGCGCCAACCTTGCCCATAGATGGAGAGTTTCCTTATCTCCACCTTGATAGGCAGTTTATGCATTTGGGCGTACTTATTTATGACGGAGCGTTTCACAGCCAAACTGATGGAAAGAGCGCAAGCATGATGTTTGCCGCTTGCTTGCTTTTACTTGTGGTGGTGTTTGTATTAAATATTCTGGCAGTTGTACTTAGAGCGCGCCTGCGCAAACGCTATCTCAAAGGATAATACAGGTTTTGTAACATGTTGAAGTTGTTTGAACACAATACGCTGAACGTTAACGACATTGGTGAAGAACAAACTGCGGTAGAGGTTAAAAAACTCAACCTGTGGTTTGGCAATAAGCATGTGTTAAATGACATCAGCATGCGGATCCCAAAAAACAAAATCACAGCGTTAATTGGTCAAAGTGGTTGCGGTAAATCTACACTCATTAGCTGTTTCAATCGCCTTAACGATTTGTATGACGGTTGCAAATACGATGGTGAAATTATTATTGATGGGCAAAACATCAATAGCCGCAAAGTAAATGTGTCACGCCTAAGAACGAACGTGGGCATGGTTTTTCAGCGACCCAACCCCTTTCCTATGAGCATTTATGAGAACGTGTGCTACGGGCTTAAGCTTCAAGGCGTTAAAATTCGTCGACACTTAGACGACGCGGTGGAAAGCGCACTGAAACAGGCGGCGCTGTGGGACGAGGTTAAAGATCGTTTATTTGAATCCGCTCATGTTTTATCTGGCGGTCAGCAGCAGCGTTTGGTGATTGCAAGAGCACTAGCGTTGAAGCCTGACATTCTACTTCTTGATGAACCCACCTCGGCCCTTGACCCTCTGACCACGCTTTTTATCGAAGAACTGATGGATGCATTAAAGAAACAATGCACCATTATTATCGTGACGCACAACATGCAGCAAGCGGCTAGGGTAAGCGACTACACCGCCTTTTTCCATCAGGGCAGGCTGATAGAATATGCAGACAGCGATACGCTGTTTACTATGCCAGAGAAGAAGCAAACCGAAGACTACATAACGGGGCGATATGGATAACGTAGCAGTAGGTGTGTGTTCTAACATGGGTTTGCGCCGTAATGCTTCAATTTGGCAAGATGTCGCGGTTTGTCACGATAGTTCTGCCACAGGTAGCGGCACGATTGATTGTCGTTATTCGTTATGCTTACGCCGCGAGGAGAAAACACCATGCGACAGGTAGCCTTAAACACGCATATTTCGGGTACGTTTAATATCGAGTTGGAAAACTTGCGTAACTCGGTATTAACCATGGGGGGCGAAGTTGAACAGCAGCTGGTGGATACGTTAAAAGCGGTAAAGCACAATCATGCCGCTCTGGCTGAAAAAGTGGTGTTGAACGACTTAAAAATTAACTCCATGGAAATTCAAATTGACGAAGAGTGCTTGCGCATTATTGCAAAACGTCATCCTACCGCCAGCGATCTGCGTTTAATTATGACCATTTCCAAAGCCATTACCGATATAGAGCGAATGGGCGATGAAATCGAGCGTATTGCCAAACTAGTAACGCGCAATAAGTTGCCGAGCTCAGATACCATTAAGAGCAGCATGTTACTTATTGGGGAGCGCGTGGCCGCCATGATGCGCGGCACATTCGACGCTTTTGCTCGTCAGGATGAGGCTGCGGCGTTAGAAGTGTATGACCAAGACAACCGCATTGACAGTGAGTACAAACGGCTGCTGTCGTATACCACCTCCGAAATGCAGAAAAGCACTGACGACATGCAGGATTGGCTGGATGTGTTGTGGGCAATGCGCTCGTTAGAGCGAATTGGTGATAGATGTAAAAACGTGTGTGAATATGTGGTTTATCTCACTCGCGGTACTGATGTTAGACATACACCGCTGGAAAATATGCAGCAAAAGCTGGAAGATTTGACGTAAACCTGTCCAAATGGTCAGTGTTATTTTGCGTAGTAATATTCAAATATGAAAGTTCGTGAAATTTATTTGTCATAAAACTGAAATATTTGGTGGATTTATCATCGCATTCAAATAATTCCGCATACTTTTATCGTTTTTCAGTGATTTTCGCTATGGCTTCTAACATGATTACGTTATCATGCGCCGCAGCCAAGAACAGATCGTGCAAAATTTAATCGAACCTTATGATAAAACACAATTTGTCTTTAACTTCATTCTCTAGCCTTTGTGGTGAAGAGATCATGCTACTTACTCAAGTAGCGTCCAGCCTAAATCGCGTTTAGATCGGGAGCGATTATCCGTGGAATTTTTTGAAAGTTATGGCCTAATTCTTATAATCCTTGCCGCCGGCGTTGGTTTCGTCATGGCATGGGGTATTGGAGCGAATGACGTTGCCAACGCAATGGGTACGTCAGTAGGTTCTAAAGCTTTAACCATAAAACAAGCCATTATCATTGCAATGATATTTGAGTTTGCTGGCGCCTACCTAGCAGGTGGCGAAGTAACGTCTACCATTCGAAAAGGGATTATCGACTCAACCTATTTTATAGACATACCTGAATACCTTGTATTAGGCATGATCTCATCACTACTTGCAGCTGGAATCTGGCTTGCGGTAGCGTCATGGTTGGGGTGGCCTGTATCTACCACTCACTCAATTATCGGTGCAATCATCGGTTTTACTGCCACTGGCGTCAGCATGGACGCAGTAGCATGGGACAAAGTGGGTGGTATTGTTGGTAGTTGGGTAGTAACCCCAGCTATTTCAGGCATCATTGCTTATCTTATTTTCATGAGCGCGCACAAGCTCATCTTCCAAACTGCCTCTCCGTTTGCAAATGCTAAGCGTTATGTGCCGTTCTATATGGCATTAGCGGGCTTTGTGATGTCGCTTGTTACTATCAAGAAAGGCCTTAAGCACGTTGGTTTAGAGCTAAGCGCTGTTAACGGATATGTGCTGGCGATTGCTATTGCCGTAGCGTTGGGCTTCTTGGGTAAATGGTTTATCGGCCGTATGAAGTTCAGCGGTTCTGAAGATGCAGACCTACAGGCGGCTAACGTTGAGAAAGTATTCGCACTTCTAATGGTAGTAACAGCCTGTTGTATGGCGTTTGCCCACGGTTCAAATGATGTAGCTAACGCTATTGGACCATTGGCTGCGGTAGTTAGCGTAGTAAGTAGTGGCGGCGAAATTAACTCTAGCACTACGCTTGCACCTTGGATCCTTCCTCTTGGTGGTTTAGGTATTGTTGCGGGTCTTGCGCTATTTGGACATCGCGTTATCAAGACCATTGGTCAAGGTATTACACACTTAACACCAAGCCGCGGTTTTGCAGCAGAACTCGCTGCAGCGTGTACGGTAGTTATCGCATCAGGTACGGGTTTACCTATTTCGACTACCCAAACGCTTGTAGGAGCGGTACTAGGTGTAGGTCTGGCGCGTGGTGTATCAGCGCTTAACCTAGGCATTGTGAGAAATATCGTCGTATCGTGGATTGTTACGTTGCCTGCAGGCGCAATCCTCTCGATTATTTTCTTCTACATTCTTAAAGCGTCGTTTGGCGTAGCGTAAAACACAGCGCTTACAAACGTTCGTATTAAGCGAAAAGAATTAAAAAAGGCCGTGCTTGAAGTGAAGCACGGCCTTTTTGTTTGTTGAGTTAATAACCTAATCAATAGAGATAGGCGTTTCGAAGCCACGGGGTTTAACACCCACAACGGCACACTTAAGCTGATGGATAGTTTCTTCTGCGGTGTCGCCCATGATGTAGCCAGGCACACCTAAACGTGCCACTGTGCCCATAACAATAATGTCGGTATCAAGGGATGTGGTTGTGGCTGCAATTTCTCTTCGAGGGTAACCGTGAACAATGTGCTTCTGAGGTTTCAAATACTCTAATACATTGTCATCCAATTCATTGCCTAGTTCTTCAAGCAATTTGTCTAGTTCCGATTCACGCTCGGCATGGATTTTTGCAAGATCGGTTTCCATTCTGTCGTTATCAACCGATATAAACCCGTCTCTTGCTATGTTTTCAGGAACCGCATCGAAAACGTGGACAATGTGCAGCTGTGCAAATTCTAGCAAGGCTATTTGGCTTGCGTGACGCAAAATGTCGCGATTAAGATCGCGCCTAATAGACACTTCATGCTGAGGATAGTGATAGTTCAAATCCAGTGCTGCAACTACGTTTTTGTACTGACTGCGAGGCTTGTGGTTAATGATCCAAACCGGGCAAGGGCATTTGCGGAATAAACGCATATCTAAGCTTCCGAATAACTTATCTAGAAAGCTCTCTTCTGCCCGTTTAATTACTAGATCGATATTGTTCTTTTTTACATAACGCACAACGTCAATAAGCGGCTGACCTACCGTTACCGCGGTAGACACAGGATAGTGTTTTCCCCAGCTTTCCGCTTGTTCTTTTAACCAATGCTGGGCTTGGGTTTCCATGGTTTGCTGAGAATCAACATAAGAGAAAGACTCCATGACCATACTGGCGTTGGGCGGCAAAGATTCTAGCGAAAGCATAATGGTAAGCGAGGCTTGGTGCGCTTTGGCGATATGGAGTGCTTGGGCTACCGTATCATCTTGACGATGAGAGTCGCTTAATACACATAAAATGTTCTTATAATGTCCTTTCATACTGCCCTCAATAGTTAATCGCTCTATTGACTGAATGATACAAGAGCGGGTCTTACTTCGCTGTAAAAATATGTTGCGTATAACGCTTTAATTTAATCCTAACGCTACTTATTGGGGCTTTCCAGCGGGAAATGTCAAATTCTCAAAAGCTTCTTATAGATTGCACAATAAACAGAATTATCTACCTCTTTTTTAGGATGTTGTATATGTACAGCTGTGAATAATAGAAGATCGCTCTCGTTAACCATGGGTATCAACCCTAGGCGCTATTTAATCTTTATGTTAGATTAATCCAATATTTTTTAATCCCTTTTTAAATAATTGTGAGATGCCCATGAAATGGCCTAATCTTAAGCACCTGCACTATTTGGTGACGCTACATCAAGAGCAACATTTTCACCGTGCTGCACAGCGCTGTAACGTAAGTCAGTCAACATTGAGTACGGCCATTCAGAACCTTGAAGAGCACTTCGGAAGCCAACTTCTTGAGCGTGAACATAAAACCTTTGTGTTTACATCGTTGGGACTAGATATCGTTGAACGCAGTAAAGTGCTACTTCAGGAAGCGGGAGAGCTGGTTGAGTATGCGCAAAACGCAGGCAATTGGCAGCGAGGCACCTTAAAATTAGGTGTTATTCCAACCATTGCGCCGTTTCTTTTTGAAGGAATGATGGGAGCGTTTTCTGCATTTTTACCCGAGATCAACTTGGAAATGCAGGAAGACACGACGGAGAAGTTGCTACAGCAATTGACCGACGGCAGATTAGACTTACTTATTCTAGCGTTGCCAATGGAAACACCAGGGTGTAAACAGATGGTCTTAGGGCATGACCCGTTCCATCTTATTGCGCACAAAGATATTGCTGAGCAACTACCTAATCCTGTCGACATTTCAACCTTGCCGAAAAAGAGTATTTTCTTACTACAGCAAGAGCACTGTATGACCGGGCATGCGGTAAGTGCGTGCAATCTTCAGCACAGCGACCAAATTAGCAGCGTAGCGGCTAGCAGCTTGTATACCTTGGTGCAATTAGCGAATAGCAAAATGGGCTACACCTTTTTACCTGAACTTGCGATAAACCAGTCTATTCTTGAGCACACAGGTCTTAAGAGCTTCCCCGCTGAAGAGCAGGGATTTCGTGAGATTGGCTTAGTATGGCGTTCAGGCACGACGCGTATGCAGCTGTTTCGTCGTATTGGTGAAATTATCTCGCCACTGCTGCCTATTCCCACGTTAAAATAAGCTTGGCGCTGAGCGCGCTACCTTTCATATTTAGCTAAAGCGGTTGAGCCTGTAGGTTCAGCCGCTTTTTTATTGCTGACATCAATTATTGTCTTGTGCACCAACCCCAAAGAAGTTCTTCATCTATCGCTTAAAGCACAGTTTCATTGGCGTTATTCCCTAAATGACAATTTATTTATCAATTAAACAAACTTTTTTGCAAAGCCTATCGACTTAATGGTTAAGTAAAAAAACAGAGCGTAAAAACGGGGAACGGCGTGTTTAATAAACGAGATGAAAAACTCGTGGAACAGGCATTAAAGGGTAATAAAAAAGCGTGGTTTACGCTTATATCTCGCTACGAAACCGCTATGTATCAATACGGTATTCGAATGACAGGGAATAGCCATGATGCAGCAGATTTAATGCAGGAGATTTTTATCTCTGTGTTTCGCAGTCTTGCCTGTTTTAAAGGTGAGGGCAGTTTTAAAAGTTGGCTCTATCGCATTGCCCACTGCCGCTGTGTTGAGCTGTATCGCAAGCGAAAGCCGCATTCAGACATTGACGACATACAGGCGCCGCCTTGCGGTGCACCATGCCCAGAAATGCAGCTTTATAGCGACCGAGAGAGTAGAGCGTTAACGCAGGCTATGCAGACTTTACCTTTAGGCCAAAAAGCTGTGGTGGAATTGAAATTCTTCGGCCACTTCACGTTCGAAGAAATTGCACAGCAAATGGATATCTCAGTAAATACCGCTAAGTCGCGACTTTACGCTGCCTTAGCAAAATTGAAGTTGGAGTTGGAATAATGACCTTATATGACAAAGAAGCCTTATTCTCAGCTTATCTGGACAACTCGCTTGATAGCGAGCAAGAAAAGCAGTTTAACGCGTTGTGCGAAGCAGATGCTGAATTTGCGCAGGCGGTAGAAAATAGCGCCCGTTTGAACAGCGCAAGAGCAAGCTTCGTTGCTCCGGCACTTCCCCAGTGGGACAAAGAACAGACCTTTTTTAAGAAAGATGAACCACGTTCGCTGTCGTCTTGGTTTAGCTTGCCAGCGTGTGCCATGGCCATGTCGGCCTGTGCGCTGTTAGCCGTACTCACAGGCGCAAAGCTGTCGTATAGCGATAACGGTATAGCGCTTACGTTTTCAAACAAAAGCGCCAACACAGTGGATGAAATGGTTGAGCAGCGCGTTACGCAGGAAGTTGCTAAAGCTTTAGGTGAGCAACGTGATTTCTATCAACAAGCAAACCAAACACTATTCAAAGAATACGCTCAGGCGCTATCTACACAGCAGCAACAAAGCAGTGCAGAGCTTACTAAGTACTTATTAGCGTCGAGTAGAGAAGAGCGCAAACACGACTTTGCCGAGCTTATTAAATTTATCAACGAGCAGCGTATTGACGATCAAAGATTCTATGCACGCCAATTTACGCGTCTACAGGATGAAATTGATGACATTGAAATAGGGTACAGCGCGGTAAGTTTACCTAACAGGCGTTCTGAAGTGCCATTAACCATGCCGTATGAAACAAACAATCCACAGTCGTCGCTAGATGATTAATGTAATTAGGTGAAATTATGAAACGTTTATTAACTGCTTTACTACTTTGCTCTGCTGCTGGTGGTCTTGCGAACGCACAAAGTGCGCAAAAATATGACACGCTATCGAATGAATTAGAAATAATGTCTGGGGTACTCAAAACGTCCTTACGACAAAATGCCGCAACTGATTCTTGGAGAGTGAGTCAAATTGAAACCAGCTATCTTGCTGGGCAGGGGGCGGTATTTACTTTTTCAGTAAGAGGCCAAAGCGGTAACTGGGTACGAGAGATAGAAACGCTGGTAGAAGGATTAGTTGCCACCGTACCACCTGCACCGCCTGCACCACCAGTTCCGTCTGCAAATTCGTTTAGTGATGTTGATGACATTGTGTTTGAAGCAGCCAGAGAGTGGGAAGCTTACGCAGAAGAAACCAGCCATCGTTTTTCTCAGGCGTTTGCTGACAACAATAGTCGCTTACGCGACTTGCGCAACATGCAGCGTGAACTTGCCTGGGAAGCAAGAGAAGTAGAGCGTGAACTGCGAGATATTACCTTTGAATTGCGTCACGCTGACGAGGCGCGAAAAAAAGAATTACTCGCGCAAAAAGAGCAGTCTGGAGAGCAGCTTAAGCAATTAGAAGCGAAAGAAAAAAGCATGAAGGATGAGCTTAAAGCAATTGAAAAAGAGCAGACTAAACAAATGGAGGCGCGTAAAGCGCAGCAGCAGCAAGCTTACAAAACGTTTCTGGCCGGTTTTGAGTCGGGCATGAGCGAGACCTTATGCAGATTTGGGTCAGGCTTACGCGGTCTGCCGGAAAATGAACATATCAGCATGGTGCTGAAAGATTTTGAGATGGACGAGAGCCGCGAGCGCAAAGACCGAATTTATGTATTTACTCGTGCTGATATAGTGCGCTGTGTTCAAGAAAAAATAGACGCGAATAAACTTCTCACCAACGCTAATATTTATCAGTTTTAAATAAATAAGCTCGGCGCACTTATGAACGCTTTGCTTTGTTAAAATAGCACGCGTGCCTTCGTTAATGAACGTTGATAACGAAGGCGCGCTTTTTATTGGCCTACATTTTAGGTGCAATATGCCCTAATTCTGCTGCCCAAGTGAGTTCGGATCTCTTAAGGTTATTTGCCGCACTAGCGCCAAAGCTGTGCAGCGCATTGTAAGCGCTATTAGATGGAACACGGCAATAGTGGCAAAGTGCATAGAACAAAAGGCTACAGCGGTGCTGTGAGCCATCGCAATGTAAGTATATCTTCGCTCCTTCGGTCAACATTTGAGATAGTTCATGAAGGTATTGGTGAAGGTGTACGTCTTCGGTGGGGGACTCTGACGACGGGTGTAAAAAAGGAACCCAAAGCCACTCTAACCCAGCTGCTATTGAACGATCACGAATAACCGGTGCGTTCTCTTCACTGGTTTGTACCGTTGCAATATGGGTAACACCCAGTGACTTAAGGCGTTCAAAGTCACTTTCAACGGGCTTTTTACCCAAGCATATTTGTCCTGCGTGTAGTGAAAACCACGCAATACCTGGTGTCAACGTAGTGCTGTTTTCCTTTTTCTCGGCGTCTTGCTTGTTTGTTAGCATAAGTTTTTACATGGTTTTGGCATAGCAGCTTAATTTGGGCCTTTTGTTAAACGACAAAATAATAAATTGAAAAGTAGTGGCAGCTACATCCGCCAATCACGAACATGTGCCAAATTGCATGGGTGTACTTTACCTTTTTTGCCACGTAAAAGCACACGCCTACACTGAAACACAGCCCGCCTGCTACCAATAACCATAGGCCAGCACCGGGAAGGGCGACATAAAGAGGGTAGATAAGACCCAGTGCAATCCATCCCATCAGCAAATAAGTCATCACGGATACCTTTGGGAAACGGTGCTGCGCGACGAGCTTAAACGCCACGCCGCCAATTGCCAAGCTCCAGATAATTGCGGTCATAGTAATACCCAACACGCCACCAATCGAAACCAGTAGCAATGGTGTGTAAGTACCTGCTATCAATAAGTATATTGCGCTGTGGTCAAATAGCTTAAGCCATCCCTTTGCCTTTTGATGGGAAATGGCGTGATAAAGGGTTGAGCTTAAAAACACCAGAATGAGTGTAGAGCCATAAATAGCTGCAGTGGTTAACGCGAGCGTATCTTCCGCTCGATACAACATAAATACTAAACCCACGATAGCAGCAATAAAGCCAACCCCATGACTAATACTGTTCAGCCACTCTTCCAGTACAGAGTAGGCTTTTGCAGGAATGCTTTTTGATTGCGGCACAGCCTGTGTCTGAATCTGTTCTTGGATCATCACAGCTCCTGTTTTTTTATTTCTAAGAATAATGGGTAGTAAATGCCCTTAAAGCCTCTTGTCGCACTTTCTCGATAAGACATGCGATCATTTCAGCGACTAGCGCTTTCAATTGATGCGCGCAGTTCAGCATTTTCCCTACTACGTCCATTAGGACAATTATAGCGCACACTTGTTCGCTCAATGCGAAAATAATAACAGAAAACGTCAAAAATCTGATGACAATCAGATTACAAAAAGAGGTTAAAATACCAATACGCATAGATAATTGCCCACTCACAAGGCGCTGGCAAGTTTCCTAGCAAAGCGTGGGAATGTAGGGCTGAGTGGTGATTATCTATCCGGACTGGTTTAAATCTGCATTCTCGAAACAGCCGCCTAATTTGTCTAGTAGGACTTTTAACGTACGGCTTTCATCTGCAGTCATGCCATTGAGCTTGCAGAGCATTTGCGCAGGCACGTCTTCTGCTATGGCTTTCTTCTTCTTGCCCGTTTCAGTGAGTTGAACGCGCTTAACGCGTTTGTCGGCTTTATCTTTAGTGACAACTAAGAAGCCTTTGTCTTGTAGCTTTTTAAGAATCAGCGACATAGCACCACCGTCTATGGCCGTTCTCTCTAAAAGCTCGGCAATAGTAATGTCGTCATCTTCCCAAAGCGCCATTAAAGTCACATATTGAGGATAGGTGATATCCAGCGCTTTAAGAAGGGGGCGGTAAGCACGAGTGAATGCATTCGACAGCGTATAAAAACGGTGGCAAAGCTGATTTTCCAACTTCAATAATTCTGACATGACGCTTAACCCTTATCGATACGGCTTTTTCTTAATAATAATATTTTGCATACAAAGCACTTGATCTGCAAGTTGGTTTGGTGATAATTTATTTTGCATGCAAAGTAGTTGTTTAAATAAACCTATGAGGAGAGTAACTATGCATAAACTTCAACAAGTCGTTTATACCGGAAGTGCAACAGCAACAGGTGGTCGTGAAGGAACAGCGAAATCAAGTGATGGTAAGCTAGACCTTAAACTCTCTACACCTAAAGAATTGGGCGGTGCAGGTGGAGAAGGGACGAACCCTGAACAAATGTTCGCAGCGGGCTATTCGGCGTGCTTTATCGGTGCACTTAAGCATGTGGCTGCATCGCAAAAAATTAAGCTGGCCGATGACATTAGTGTAACTGGCAACGTTGCAATTGGACCTATTGAACAAGGCTTTGCTATTGCAGTAAAACTGACGGTAGATTTGGGCGATATGGACAAAGCACAAGCGCAAGGCTTGGTGGAAACTGCGCATCAAGTATGCCCATACTCAAATGCGACCCGCGGTAACATTGAAGTAGATATTAGCCTTGCTTAATTAAACGGCAAACGAGTCAGCGGTTAACGCAGATAGTTAATGCCCTTGTCGGATAGCTACGTCTTCGTCAGATGGCGTAGCTATCCTGCACTTATTCACGTTAACCCTTACTGCTTTTCGAAATATAGCGCAGTTACAACGCAGCTCTTCGAATTAGAGTCGCCAGTCATATAACAGATTGATACACTGAGATCGTATCAATCATCCTTTAGGAAGTTATATGAAAAAATACGGATTACTGGCTACATTCGTATGCGCGCCTGTTTTGTTCGCATGCAGCGACAACAGCAATGTAGACGCAGCCAAGACAGACAAAGAGCAAGCCGTCAGCGTACGCTCGACTTCAGACACTGAAGCACAAAATGTTGCAGTAGCAAGCCAAGCTGACGCGGCTATTGCCTCTGGGGTAGATTATCACTCCTTCGCGAACCCCAATGAGATTCGGGTGACCCATCTCAGCCTAAACTTAACTGCAAACTTTGAGACCAAGCAGCTTGTTGGCGACGTAACGCTTGATGTAAAGCGTGAAAAGCCCGACAACAACACATTGGTGTTAGATACGCGAGCATTAGACATTCAAAGTGTTACCGTAGACGGTGAAAGTGTTCCTTTTGAAATGGGAGAGGTTGACCCTGATTTAGGTACACCTCTTACTATTACGTTACCTAGTTCCGCAAACGCAGTAACGGTTGCGTATTCAACCTCACCTGAAGCGTCTGGCGTACAATGGTTAACGCCAGCGCAAACTGCAGGTAAAAAGCACCCGTTCCTGTTTACCCAAGCGCAAGCGGTTCACGCGCGAAGCTTCATTCCGCTTCAAGACTCACCGCAAGTACGCGTAACCTATGACGCGACCATTAAGACACCTGAAGCGCTGTTGGCGGTGATGAGTGCGTCAAACGATCCTACCACCGAGCGCGATGGTGAATATGAGTTCACCATGCCGCAGCCTATCCCTTCGTATCTTATTGCGTTGGCTATAGGTGATTTAGAATTTAAAGCCATGGGTGAGCGTACCGGTGTGTATGCTGAGCCTGCGTTACTTGAAAGTGCAGCGAAAGAATTTGAAGACACTGAGGCGATGTTAGAAGTAACAGAAGAAACCTATGGACCTTACCAGTGGGACCGTTACGATCTATTAATTCTACCGCCGTCATTCCCGTTTGGTGGTATGGAAAACCCTCGTTTGTCGTTTATCACCCCAACGGTCATTGCTGGTGATAAAAGCTTGGTTTCATTGATTGCTCATGAACTGGCGCACAGCTGGTCTGGGAATACAGTAACAAATGCAACATGGCGTGATCTGTGGTTAAACGAGGGCTTCACAACCTACTTAACTTACCGAATTATGGAAATGATCTACGGTCACGATCGTTTCAAAAAAGAAGCGGTGCTCGGTTATCAAGACCTGGAGAATGATGTTGCTGCATTAGAGGAAAATGATGAGATCCTGGCTATTGACCTTCGTGGTCGCAATCCGGACGATGTTTTCTCAAATATTCCCTATGAAAAAGGCGCACTTTTCTTACGTGAAATTGAACAAAAGATTGGCCGAGAAAACTTTGATGCTTTCTTAATGCAGTACTTTAAAGACTTTGCTTTTAAGAGCATTACTACCGACACGTTTATTGCTTATTTAGATGATACCTTGTTAAAGCAGTATCCAGATAAGCTAGACGCGGAGCGCATCCAAACGTGGATTTTTGAACCAGGCATTCCCGAGGGAGCGCCACAGCCAGAATCTGATGCGTTCACTAAAATCGATGACACACGAAGCGCTTGGCTTTCTGGCGACGTGAAAGCGGCGGATATTGAAACCGCGCAGTGGACTGTACACGAGTGGCTATATTTTCTAAACAACATGCCCGAATCGCTAAGCAGCGCAAAGCTGGCTGAGCTAGATTCAGCGTTTTCACTCACCTCGACTAAAAACAACGAAATTGCTCATAGCTGGTTGATGATCGCAGTAGAGAATAACTATCAGCCTGCCTATGATCGTTTGTATAGCTACTTGGTGTCGATAGGGCGCAATAAGCTTGTTAGGCCCCTTTATCGCGAGCTATCAAAAACACCTGAAGGCAAGGCGTTTGCTAAACGCGCATTTGAAGAAGCGAAACCGGGCTATCACCCACTTACAGTGAAAGCTAATGAAGGCTATGTGAACTAAGACTTTATTAGACTCATGCGAACCGGTCTCGATAAGAAGACCTTCGTTTTTGTGATAACGACAGTAAAGGTCTACGTTTGTAGGTTTCCGTTACTTGGCTAAAAAATAAAAGCAGCTCAATTGAGCTGCTTTTTTTGTGTCGTGCGCCGGGCATGGCGCGTAGTGCGAAAGCACTGTCCGACTCATTGTGGTGGTGAGTCGATGACTTGGAGGTGAAA